>JBEKVR010000001.1:0-90251 GCA_049513815.1 Roseiarcus sp.
TTCGCCTTGAACGCCGCATCAAACTTCTTGCGTGACTTCGTCATTTCTCGCTCCATCGGTTGCGACAGAGCAGGACATTTCACACCTTAGCCAATGGTCCTAAATCCGGGGGCCAGTTCACGCCGCCCGCTGCGCTCGCGATCCGGCTCAAGGTCGCCGGGAAATGTAAATGAGGGCCCGGATCGGTGATGTGAGTGTCAACCTCCGATGACCGGAAAGTGGTAAACAGGCGCAGTGGTAAAGAGGGCGCGGCGAAACGTCGGCCCGAAGGAGCTTTTGAGTCGCGCGACGCCGCCGCCGCCCCTCGGCAGGAGGAGCGGAAAATGACCAGAACGCAATTGCATAGTGCTCTGTTCGCGATTTCGACGATGGCGCTCGCCCTTGCAATGAACGGGGCTGCGCAGGCGGCGGACCCGACGCCGAAGTGGTGCTCCGGCGTCAAGATCGTCGCCATCAACGGCGGCTGGAACAGCCCTGGCGACAGTTATTCCCAAGTCGTCGCCAACGGCTTCCGCCAGGCGGAAGCCGATCTTGGCCCGACAGTGACGTACAATTTCTTGAACTGGGATCCGAACCTAGCTCTCACCAGCCTCAGGGACGCGATCAAGGATAAGGCCGACGGCATCGTCTTTGTCGGCTTTGCGAACGAAGAGGCGACCCGTCCGCTGATCGACAAGGCCTTCGCCCAAGGGACGATTGTGACCATGGCGACCCATCCGCTGCCGGAGGCGCAGAAGCAATATGTTTCGCAGGGCATGGGCTATGTCGGCGCGGAAACCCAGTCGGCCGGCTTCGCGCTTGGCACCGAGACGGCCAGGCGAGCCGGGATTAAGGCGGGCGACAGCGTTTTCGTTTGGGGGTTCGCGCGATCGAGCCACACGCAGGGCGTGATCGCCGCAATGGACAAGGTCGGCGCCAAGGTCATCTTCAAGGAGGTTAATCCGGCGGTGATTTCCGGCTACGCGACGGCCTCCGAGCAACTCGCCGACGTCTTGCAGGCCGATCCAGGCGTGAAGGCGGTCGTGACCGAGCACTGGTACCTGACGTCGGTCGTCGGCACGAACGCCATGTTGACCAACCTCAACCCAGGGCAGGTGTATTTCGCGGGCGTGGACGTCGACTTCCCCGAGTCGGTGCAGTCGATGAAAGATGGCTATCTGAACCTGGCGCAAGACCAGCAGCCGTACCTGCAGGGCTATCTGCCAATTCTCAACATCTGCCTGACCAAGAAATTCGGCTTCGCCGGCCTGAACGTCGACACGTCCGGCGCGTTCATCGATCCAACGAACGTCGACGCTGTCGCGCCGCTCGTCGAGAAGCAGATCCGCTGAGCCTTCGGCGGCCGCTTCGTCCGACGCCACGACGGGCGAGGCCGCGCCGCGGTGGACGACGGCAAGGGGTCGAGAGCTGCTACGACGCTTCGCGGCAGCGAGCGTCTGCTTCGACATTTCGATCGCCCTAAGCGGCCAGTCCGCTCACGGCCAATCCCGGTCGTCGGGCGATGCGACTGCAGATGTCTCAGATGGTCGTTTGCGGCTATTGAGCGGCCGATCCGGCTGGCTGGCAAAGTGTCAGACTTTGACCACGAGAACGACGCGCGGCCGGCAAGCGGCCGCGCGCTGGGGCGGATTAGTAGGTGCGGCCCGTCTCGAGCTGGGTCTTGGCGTCGAGCTTGTGCTTCGGCGGCGGCGGAGGCGGCTGCAACGGGGCGGGCGGGGGCGGCGCGGCGCAGGCGGCGATCGCCAGCGCGAGGGTCAGCGCGAGACAAGAACGAACAAACTTGGCCATATCGATTCCTCTGCAATGCAAACCGATTCCGCCCGTCGCGAAACCGGCGCGGGCATGCGGCGCAAAGGTGTCGCTTTTGCGTCGACCTCGATCTTGCGGCTTTCTGGCTTGGCGCCGACCGTGGCCGATTTCGCCATCAGCCGCGCCGCGGGGGTCGCCGCGTGTGGAGCAATCACAGAAACTTGCTGCGATTAGCTAATGTAGCGCCGCAGCACATTGCGGCAAACCTACTGACCACCCCGGCAGGACGCGCGCCTTTTGGCGCCTAGCGCTCTGAAATCGTTCGTGCGCCAAACGGATTTGTCGCTCCCTTCGCTGGCGACCGCTGGGCCGAAGCGGTCGCCTCACTTCAGAGCGCGCCGACGCCCTGGTGTCCGCCTGTGAACGGCACGAAGGGCTGGATCTGGCCGTTGTAGATGTCGGAACGCACCGCGGTGATCGTGCCGTCGGCATTGGTCTTCTTGATCACCTTCAGCACGTGCTGCGCCCCGGGCGGGCCGACCGGGATCACCATGATCCCGTCGGGCTTCATCTGCTGCAGCAGCGGCGGCGGAACGTGGTCGATGCCGCAGGTGACGATGATCTTGTCGAACGGCGCCTGTTCCGCCCAGCCGTAGTAGCCGTCGGCGTTCTTGGTCGTGATCGCCGCATATTCGGAATAGCCGCGCGCGATCAGCGAATCGTAGAGCGCGCGCGTGCGCTGGGCGAGCGGCGCGATGATCTCGATCGAGAAGACGTTAGGCGTGAGGTTCGACAAGACCGCGCTCTGATAGCCCGAGCCGGTGCCGATCTCGAGCACCTTGTCGCTGCGCTTGATCTCCAGCGTGTTGGTCATCCGGCAGACGCTGTGCGGGCCGGTGATGGTCACGCCGAAGCCGATGTTGAGGAAATGGCCCTCATAGGCGCGGGCGAGATTGTCGTGGGTGACGAACTCCTCGCGCGGCGTCATCAGATAGGCGCGCGTCGTCGGCGCCTCCCAAAGATCCTTGCCGGCGACCAGCTTGAGGTAGCGGTCGTAGCGCTGGCCGAGGAAATTCGCGTCTTCGCCGCGGTTCTTGACCATCCAGGCGACGAACGCCTCGCGGCTCGAAGTCGGCGGCGAGGCATCCCAATCGTAGGGCGTGGGGACATTGGCGCGCGCCGCTTGCAGCGGCAGCGCCGCGGCCGCGACGCCCAGGACGAACCGACGCCGACTCAGCATGAATGAACTCCGGCAGAATAAAGTCGGTGGCAACCTAACGCGCGGCTTCGCGTTTCCCAACCCGGATGTCTGCGGCTTTTTTGCTTCGCCGGGCCGCCCGCGCTACACGGACGCATGACCCCAGCCGCCCGCGTCGCCGCCGCCATCGAAGTGCTTGCCGACGTCGAGGCGCGCCGCCGACCGGCGGTCGACGCGCTCAAGGACTGGGGCCTGGCGCGCCGCTTCGCCGGCTCAGGCGACCGCGCCGCGATCGCCGGCCTGGTCTATGACGCGCTGCGGCGCAAGAGTTCGTCGGCCTGGCTGATGGGCGATTCGAGCCCGCGCGGCGTCGCCATCGGCGCGCTCAAGCAGCTGCGCGACCTCGACGAAGCGGGAATTTCGGCGCTGTTCAGCGGCGAGGGCCACGCGCCGACGCCGCTGACCGAGGCCGAGCGCGAGCGGCTGCGCTCCGGCGACCTCGCCGGGGCGCCCGAGCCTGTGCGCGGCGATTATCCCGAATGGCTCGCCGCCGCCTTCGCCGAGAGCTGCGGCGACGACGCGGTGGCGGAGGGCAGGGCGCTGGCGAGCCGCGCGCCGGTCGATTTGCGGGTCAACACGCTCAAAGGCGGCCGCGACCGGGCTTTGGCCGCGCTCGCCCATCTCGAAGCGCAACCGACGCCGCTGTCGCCGGTCGGCTTACGCGTCGCCGTGCGCGTCGACGGCCGCGGCCCGGCGCTGTCGGCTGAGCCCGCTTACGTCAAAGGGGCCGTCGAGGTGCAGGACGAGGGCTCGCAGCTCGCCTCGCTGCTCAGCGGCGCCAAGCCGGACATGCAGGTGCTCGATCTCTGCGCCGGCGGCGGCGGCAAGACGCTGGCGCTGGCGGCGATGATGGAGAACCACGGCCAGATCTACGCCACCGACGACGACGGGCGGCGGCTGACGCCGATCTTCGATCGCCTGGCGCGCGCCGGCGCCCGCAATGTCCAGGTGCGCGCGCCGCGCGGCGCGCGCGACATCCTGTCCGACCTCGCCGGGCGCTGCGACGTCGTGTTGATTGACGCGCCTTGCACCGGCTCCGGCGCCTGGCGGCGCAACCCCGACGCGAAATGGCGCGTGCGCCCCGGCGCGCTGGAGCAACGGATCAAGGACCAGAACGAAACCCTTGAACGCGCAGCCGGATACGTGAAGCCCGGCGGCCATCTGGTCTATGTCACCTGCTCGCTGCTGAAGGCTGAGAACGAGGATCGCGTCGCCGCCTTCCTCGCCGCCCATGACGCGTTCCTGCCGCTCGAGGCGGCGCATTGGGCCTCGGCCTGCGGCCTGCCGGCGCTGGCGGCGCAGGCGTCTTCGCTCGGCGTCGGCTTCCGCTTCAGCCCCTTGCGCACCGCGACCGACGGGTTTTATGTCGCGCCGCTGACCCGCTCGGCGTAAGGCGTCGCCGCGCGAGACGAAGGAGAACGAGATGCACGGCTCGCTGGGGGTCCTGAGCACGCAATATGGCGGATTTCTTGCGCTGATCGTCATCGGCGGCCTCGCCGGCTGGATCGCCGGCAAGATCATCGGCATCCGTCACGGCGTTCTCACCAACATCATCGTCGGCGTCGCCGGCGCGTGGATCGGCTCCGAGCTCGCCGACCTCGCCCATGTCACGGTGCATGGCACGATCGAGCATTTCGTCGCCGCCCTGGTCGGCTCGGCGGCGCTTCTCTATATCTGGCAAATGATCAACAAGCGCGGCTGAGCGGTCCGGCAGACGGACCGCCGCCGTAGGAGCTTCCATGACCGTCCTCATCGATAGCGCCTCGCGTCCGGAGCGGCCGCGCCATCCGGAAAAGGCGCATCGGCCCGACCAGCCCTCGGCCAAAAAGCCCGCGTGGATCCGCGTCCGCGCGCCCGGATCGACGCCGGGCTTCGCCGCGACCAACCGCATCGTACGCGAACACAAGCTCGCGACCGTCTGCGAGGAGGCGAGCTGCCCCAACATCGGCGAGTGCTGGGAAAAGAAGCACGCGACCTTCCTCATCATGGGCGAGACCTGCACGCGCGCCTGCGCCTTCTGCAACGTGCGCACGGGGCTGCCGGACGCGCTCGACGACGCCGAGCCGGCGCGCGTCGCCGACGCCGTCGCCAAGCTCGGCCTGTCCCATGTCGTGGTGACCTCGGTCGACCGCGACGACCTCGCCGACGGCGGCGCCGAGCATTTCGCCCGCGTCATCGCCGCGATCCGCATCGCTTCGCCGCCGACGACGATCGAAGTGCTGACGCCCGATTTCCTGCGCAAGGACGGCGCGCTCGAAGTCGTGGTCGCCGCCAGGCCCGACGTCTTCAATCACAATCTCGAGACGGTTCCGTCGAAATATCTCACCGTCAGGCCGGGCGCGCGCTACTTCCATTCGCTGCGGCTGCTGCAGCAGGCCAAGGAGCTCGACCCGACGATGTTCACCAAGTCGGGGATCATGGTCGGGCTCGGCGAGGCGCGCAACGAAGTGTTGCAGGTGATGGACGACCTGCGCAGCGCCGACGTCGACTTCCTCACCATCGGCCAGTACCTGCAGCCGACGCCGAAACACCATCCGGTCGTGCGCTTCGTCGAGCCCGACGAATTCGCCTCCTATGCGACGGTCGGCGTCGCCAAGGGCTTCCTGCTGGTCTCCTCGACGCCGCTGACCCGCTCCTCGCACCACGCCGGCGATGATTTCGCCCGCCTGAGGGCGGCGCGGCTCGCGCAGGCCGGCGCGACGGCGATCTGACTCGCGCCGACGGGCGGACCGGCGCGGGTGTGCGTCCGGCCGGTTCTATTGACCGTGTCGGACCAAGGCTGTAGGCACAAGCCGCCCGCGCAAGCGCGGCGAGCGCGTAGCTCAATCGGTAGAGCATCTGACTTTTAATCAGGGGGTCGTGGGTTCGAGTCCCACCGCGCTCACCACTTATAAATCAAAGGCTTACGGCAGTTACCGAGCTGCCAGAAATTGCCTCAAACCAGTCTGCGGGCCCTCTCCGGGCCCTCCGGGAAGTCGGTCTCTGTCTGCGACGATATGTCGCAGGCTGTCACCACTGAAAGGCCTTGGACCGCGTCATTCCCGCTCTGGCGGTTCGTAGCCTCGCCCCAACGCCGCGGCGCCGACAGTCGGCGGCTTCCTCATGATGACGAACCCGGCTTCCTCGAGATGCGCGGCCACTCGTTCAGCGGCGATCGTCGCCATGATGTCGCCGGCTGTGCGGATGCGCTTGCGACCGCGGAACTGCAACGCGAAGGCGCAGGCCTCCGAATATTTGACCTTTAAAGGCGCGAGAGGTAAAGTATAGTCCAACTCTCACAGATCGCGCCTGTGACGTTTAACCTAGGGTTACATAAATTGGACTTCACCGTTGACGAATTACGGCTTCTGTCTGAGCTTGCTAAGGGTGAGCGGACTATAAGCGGGAACAGGGACCGCTCGGGCATGAAGCGCCTGGTGGCCGGCGTCTACGTAACGGAGACGAGTGCAGGCCCGTCCACGACGATCTACGCGCTGACCCCCAAGGGCAGGGAAGTGTTGAAGTCGGCCAAGTAGCCCGAGACGAGGATCAGCGTCTCGCGCTTGGGGAGCGAGAAGGCCCGGATCGTCTTGCCGGACCCGTCCTTGACGCTGCGCTCAAAACTGAGCGCAGGTTGATCGAGGGCCGCGAGCATGCCGTCGATGTCACGCAGCACGTTGTTGTGCCGCTTGCCCGTCAGCCCGGCGATTTCGAGCGACGACATGGTCAGCGGGACGGCGGCGCGAGCGTTCACGTCGGCGGGGCGCTTCTCGCCTTTAGGGCCGTTGGGCATCATCTTCTCTCTGCTCATGAGGAAGGGTCGGCTCGATAATTCCGCCTGTCCAGGCCCGCATGTGATCTTGCCCACGCCAGGCGTTGCCTCTTCCCTCATGGCGCGCCCTGAATTCAAAAACCACCCTATCCTCGATCGCCGCCTCTTCGACTTGCACCTTCTCCACGCGAAGGCACACTCCCCCAAAAACTGACGTCTCAGCTTTGGTGAGGTGAAAATAGACCCAGCCGCCCTCTGGGGCGCGCGCGAGGAGGAGGTTCGCTTCACCCTCCGTGAAGGGCCACGCTTCCGACCTATATAGCCCATCACCAATTTGCGTCATTCCCTTTAGGCCAATGCCCTCAGGGTCGCATTTGATATGAATGGCCCACATCGAAAACTCCCGTGGTTAACGGGAAGCATACCATTGGGCGTAGGCGGGATGCGAGCCTGTCAACGGCCTCTCACCGGCCGCCCGGCGCCGTCGCCCCCGGCTGCCACCAATATCCCTGCCCGTAGTCCTTCGCGACCCGCCGCTGCGCCCGCGCGAAGCTCTGGCGATAGTCGGGATCGACGAGCGTTTGCAGCTTGTCCCACAGCAGCCGGTCGACGGCGAGGCGGGTGTACCAGGTGTTCGGCGTGACCGTGCGGGCGGCGCTGACAACCTCGCGGCCGAGCGGGCTGCGCCGGACGTTTTGCGTCTGAGGATCGAATTCCTCGCGGACGGGCGCGACGCCGAGGCGTAGCAGATTGGTCGCCATGCCGATCGCCGGGCCGCCGAGCGCGGCCATGACGTCGCCGGCGCCGCGAGTACCGCGCAGCGCCGCGTCGAGCAAGTCGCCATAGAGGCCGGCGACGCCGCCCATAGCCATCGCGCGCGCCCAGAAGCCCGGCGTGTCCATGCGTTCGGGCGTCTTGCCGGAAACGAGCGCGTGGGCCTGCAGCGAGACGGCGCCCGCGCCGGTCGAGAGGGCGAGGAAGGCGAGGCCCTGCGTCACCCGATTGCCGAGCGAGCCGTCTGTCAGGACGCGCATCATTTGCGTGGTCATGCGCGACAGGGCGAACGTCTTAAACTGCATCAACGTGCGCCACAGTTCCGACGACAGGCCGGACGCGCCGGCCGCCGCGCCGCTCTCAATGCCGCGCAGCCGATAGTCGGGCTGGTGGAAGGCATAGGCGCTCTGCTCTTGGATCGCGTTCATGGTCCGCTCGTAAAGCCCGCGGTCGCGGTCCATCAGGGCGTTCGGGTCGAGATAGCGCGCGCCGCCCAGGTCGAGCTTGGCGCCGCCGCGCAGGCTGTCCCAATCCTTCGCCGTGAAGCCATATTGATCGAGGAACCGACGCAACGCCGGGTTGCCGGCGGCGAGCTGGTCGAAGCTCTTGCCGCTCTCGCCGGCGAGCAGATTGAGCATGTCGCCCGCCCATGTCCGCCGGCCGGCCTTAGCCCAAGCCTCAAGCCCGGTCGCCTTGACGACGCCCGACGCCAGCTTGCCGGTCGCCTGCAGAAGCGAGACGTGGTCCGCATAGTCGCGAACGCCGTTGACGTAGTCCATGAGGTTGTGCGCCTGGAGCGACAGGTGCGCCGCGTCGGCCTTCGACACGGTGTTGGAGAAGATGCTGGCGACGTGCCCGAAGCCGTTCATGCCGACGTGATTGGCGGCGAGCAGTTGCGTCACGGTGTCGGTCGGCAGGACGGACAGCACGGCGCGGCCGAGCGACGACGCCGTGTTGAAGGCGCGTAGGCCGCCAAGAGCGCCGGTGACGAAGTCGTCGTGAACCGGATGCGCCTGCCCGGTCGCCACCTTCCACGCGCCCTCGACTGTGCCGCGGTTCTCAAGCCCCTTGGCGAGCAGGCGCGCCGGGTTGAGCCGGCCGACAGCGCTCGTCGGGATGTCGGCCTTGCCGGCGGACTTGAGCAGGGCGCGGAAGTTCGCCTCGTAGCTCGGCCCGAAAGTCTCCGTCAGCGCGACCTCGTGCGCCATGCGGTCAAGGTGGCCGGCGAGCATCGACATGATGTTCTCGCCCGGCCCGTACTTCTTTTGCAGCTTGAGCCAGGCGTCCGCCCCGTCCTTGCCCTGGCCGAAATTGAACGTGCGCTGATCCTTCGCGAAGGGCGCCGACGAGCCGCCGCCGCTGGTGATGTCGCGATAGGCGCGGTCGAGCACCTTGTCGCGGTCGGCCATCGTAACAGGGCGGCCGGTGTCGCGGTCGAAGATCGTCAGAGCGCCCCTGTCCGCCTCAGCGACGATGTCGCGCTTGAATTCGTCGAAGCCGATCTTCCCAACGCGCGCGGCGCGCCAGAACTGCGGCAGCGCCCAATCCTCAAGCGCGTTGAAGATGCGCCCGCCCTGCTGCGCGCGCGTCATGGCGTAGTCGGCAGCGTCCTTGAAGCCCTTGGCCGCGGCGCGCGCGACTTCGTCGCCGGTGTCGACGCCTTTCAGCTCGCGCACGACATTGTCGATCGCCGTCAGCTGCCGGTCGCGCATGCCAAAAAAGCCGGGTTTCAACTTCTCCATACCATAAGAGAACTTGCGATATAGTTGGCCGACGACGGCGTTATACTTGCCCTCGATGCTCACGCCCGACTTGACAGCGCTTTCGGCGGGAAGGCTGCGGAAGGCCTCGGCGTCGCGCCAAATGTCGCGCGTGATCATCCCCATGAGGCCAGCGAGACGGCCCATCGGATGCTCGGCGAGGCGCTGCTCGCCGGCGCGAAAGGCTGTCACCTGCGCCGTGGCGTTCCTGACCTTCTCGGCGGCGCTGGCGCGCAAGGCCTTCGCCGCGGCGAGGGCCGCCGCTGCGTCCGCGCTCGCCGGACCAGTTTCAGCCGTGAACTCGCGTTGCATGCGCTGATGCATCTGCAAGGCGCTGTCAGCCGTAGGCTGGTCGATCTTCCCGGCTGCCAGGGCGCGGGCAATGCAATCGGCGACTGACATGGTGCTACTCCGCGGCTTCGCTCATCGGCGTCATGCACGCTTCCAGCCGCGCCGCCGCGTCGCGGTCGGCCTTGGCCTCGCTCAGCATGTTCGCCAGCGAGCGGTAGATCGGCTCGCCTTTGTCGTCGACGCCGACCGGGATCAGGGTGTTGCCCTTCTTCTCGGTCGTGAGACGGGCAAGCTGGCGCTCCGCTTCGGCCTGCATCGCGACGTCGCTGCGCGGGTCGGCAAGCGTCTTGTCCGGCTCGACGCTCTCGGCAAAGCTGCGCGCTGGGACGGCTGTCATGGGCGCTGTCATGGGCGCCGGCTCGCTCGGCAAGGTCTCGCGGATCGTGCGCGGCCGGGCGACGGTCTCGTTGAGGATCGCGCGCGCCTCATCGTCGCTCGCAGCGGCGGCGACGCGGCCGGCGATCGCCTTGGCGTCTTCGGGCGGCATAGTGTGACCGGTCAACTCGCCGAGCGCTTTGACGCCGTCCTCAAGCGCCGGGCGCATGTCCGGACCGCCGGCGCGCATCGCCATCAGATTGTCGATCCTGCCGGTGTGAATATCGAACAGGGTCGGCGCGACGCCGGACGTCTGCCCCAGGTTGAAGGGCTGCGCGCCCTCGCCGGTCGGCGGCGTCAGCTTCGCGCGCTCGGCGGCGATCTCGGCGAGACGATCGTCGATCGAGGATTGCTCGGCCGTGAGGGCGCGACGCTGTTCAAGCGGCGCGGCGGCGGCCGGTAGCTGTTCGGGCGGTGTGTCGGCGCGCAGTTCGTCGCGGCGATTGGACAGCGCCCGGCGCGCCTCGAAAGACGGCGCCTGCGCCATGTCGCCTTCGACCTGTCGGACGCGCGCTAGCGTCTCGGCCGCGCCCTGGTCGCCTGGGGCGAGGCTCGCGAGCTGGTCGGCGAGCGCAGCGCGGCGATCGCGCAGGGCGGCTTCCTCTGACGTGCGGGCGATAGCGCCCATGTCGACGATCGGGACCGCGAAGGGGCGCTCGGATTGAAGGCGCGCCATCAGGGCTTGCGAGGCGCGCGCAATGTCCACGTCGACCGGCTTGCCGTTCAAGATTTGGTCGACGCTCTGCGCCAGCGCGTCGCGGTGCGCGGCCTCGCCGTCGGCGCCAGGCAGGATGTTCGTGGCCTGGATATTCGCCTCGCTCTCGACGAGGTTGCCGGCGTCGCGGACGGAGGTCGGCCATGCGCCAGTCTTGAAGCGCGTCCACAGCGCGCCGAGGCCGCGAGCGACGGCTTCGCCGCCAGCGCCCAACGCCGCGCCTTCGATCGCCGCCTCGCCGACTGCGCCGGCCGGCGAATAGCCGGGGATGACCTGCGCGCGGTTCGGGTTGGCCGCTTCGCTGACCGCCTGCGACCCGGCAAAGAGGCCAGCGCCGGCGAGCGCGGCGCGCAGATAGCCAAGCTCGCCGCCGATCGGGATCGCCAGCGCGGCGATGTTCTGCGGCTCGGCGGCCGACGCCGACACGCTGCCGAGGAAGCCGCCAAGCTTGCCGCCGAAGGTCGAACCGCGCGCCTGCAAGTCTCCATACGTCGCTTGCGCGCCCTGTTGCAGGCTGAGGGCGCGGCGGTTCAATTCGTCGTCTGTCAGCGGTTGCAGCTCAAGCGACGGGCTTTTCTGCCGCAGTTGCGCGACGACGCCGTTGGCGACGTCGAGCGTGTCGGACGTCGTCAGCATCGTGTCGAAGCTGCCGGGGTGGGCGGCGTAGGCCGCGTCGAAGGCGTCTCCGCCGCCAGCCTGTTTGATCTGGTCAATGAAACTGCTGAGCGCCGAGTTGCGCGCGTTCGCGTCGGCAAACGCGCCGGAGACCGCCTTGCTGTAAGCCCACTCGCCGGCAAACTTCTCGCCGAAGCTGGCCGGCACGTCGGTCGCCTCGCCGGGCTGCGGCGCTGCGGTCGCCTGAGCGTCGTTTTCCCAAAGGTCGAGCATCAGCGCATCGTCCTGGGCGCCGCCGCCGGCTGTGCAAGCGCGAGCGGCGCAGCGGGCCTGTTGCCGAGATCAAGGATGAAGCGGGTCGGCGTCTCGCTGTTCGCGCCCGAATAGGCATAGACCGGCCGCGACGGGTCGGAGCCGAGGCGGACGAAGTATTTGCCGTCGCCTGCGTTCTCAAGCTGGCCGTTCGAGCGCAGATAGTCCGCCGTGATCGGGCGACCTGACAGGGTCGTCACGTCGCGTAGGTCGGCGTCGGCCACGCCGCGCATGACGCCGTCGAAGCGCCCTTGATCCATGCCGCGGACGGGCGCGATGAAGCTCCCGCCGTTCATGGCGAGCACGCCGCCGGTGACGTCGCTCACGGCCTGGGCGACGCGATCGGGCGAATAGGCCTTGTCGCCGGCTTGCGCGGCAAGGTCGGCGTAGCGGGCCCTCACCATGGCGGTGGTCGTCGCATAGGCGCCGGCCGGGTTCGTCCGGTCGTTCACGTTGAAGATCGTCGCCGGGAGGTTCTTGTCGAGATCAGCACCATAGCCGGACTTGCCGACGCTCGCCGTCGCCTGCTCGTCGGGCGCCCATTGCTTGTCGGCCTTGATGGCGTTCTGGCCGCGCATGACGGATTGCGCGACGTCGGGCGCCGACGTCATCAGCGAGCCGGCCGCGACCTTCGCCATGGTCGCCGGATCATTGCCGCCAAGCTCGCGCAGGGTCGCGGAGCGACGATCGGGCGAGAGCGTGCCCATGGCCTGCCAGAAGATCGCCTGCTGTTGCGGTGTCCCGTTTTCGAGGACGCTGCGCGCCTGCGGCAATTCGTCGGGCGAAAGCGCGCTGATCGTGTCGTCGCCGGTGCGCGCGGCGATGGCGCTGGCGGCGTCGCCGCGCTGGTGCAACGCGACGCCAAGGGCGAGCGGGTCGTCGAAGGTCAGCGGGTTCGGCGCGCTCTTGATCCAGTTGCTCGCCGCGGCGAAGCCCCAGGGGTCCTCTTTCAATTGCTTCTGCCGGCTCGCCAGGGACGCCCTGAATTCTTCGGCGAGGGATTGTTGAAAGAGGTCGCCGCTGCTCTGCGCGAGCGTCTGATAGTGGTCGAGCACCGCTTGGCCCTGGCCGGGCGGGACATTGATCGCCGCGCCGGCGAGCGTCATGCCGGTGGCGAGGCCGGCGACGCGCTGCGCCTTCTGCTGAACCTCCGGGCTGGTGTTTGGGTCGGTCGCGAGCTGGAACACCTGCGCGCCGATATTTGGCTGCGGCGCGAAGCCGTTCTTGATCGATTGTTCCGTCGCCTCGAGCAGGTTGCGCGCGTAGGCGTTGCGCGTCTGGCTGTCGCCGGCGATCGCGCGAACTTGCGCCGAGAGCAGGAACGGATTGGCGCTGTAGTCGGCGGGGGAAAAGGGGTTGCCGTTGACCGATGCGGGTTGAACCGTCGGCGCGCCGGCAAAATTCTTCGTCATCAGGCCGTAGACGTCGCCGAGCGAGCGCGCCGGACCGCTGCCATCCTTGCCGGTGTACGCGACGCTCGGATTGGCCGCGGCTTCCTTCGGGAACAGCTCGGCGAATGTCTGGCCGGGGTTGGCCTTGGCGGCGTTGAAGAACGCCGTCGCCTGAGACGGCCCGAGGAAGTGGGCCATGAACAGGTTTTTGTCGGTCACGTCGATCCCGGCGCGCTGCAGCGCCGCGCCGTTCTCAGCCGTCAGGACGCCCATCGCGCGCCGTTGCTCGGCGACGCCTTCCGGGGAGCTGTCTTTGTAGCCGTCGGGCGACAGGTTCAGCTCCGGGTGTTCCTTCATTAGCCCGGCCCAGGTGGGCGGCGTGATCTGGAAGAGGCCGCCGGCCCCGGTCGTCGGGTTGACGACGCTGGCGTTGCCGCTGCTTTCGTGGCCGGAAACCGCGCCCTCGTAGCTGTAGCCAGGCCGTGCGCTGGGGTCGGTGTTCGGCGACTGACCGGGGCCGAGGCCGTGCGTGACAAGGCTTTGGTTCGGCGACATGCCGAGCGTCGCGAGGTCGTGTTGCCAGACCTCGTGCATAGCGCCGAGGCGCGCGACGCTCTCGACATCGCCGAGGCTCTTGGCCTTCTCGATTGACGCCTGCCAGATCGGCTCCGACAGGCTCGTCATCGCCCTCGGGTTTTTCGCCGCCTCGTCGAGCGCGCGGATGTTCTCGGCGTTGGCGGCGATGTCGGTCGCGTTCTGGCCTGTCAGGAAGCGTAGCCGGGCGTCACCTTGCTCGAGCAGCGTGTTGCGCTCTTTCGGCGAGAGATCGAGGCTCGGATTGTTGACGCTGTCGTAGAGCTCCTGCCGCGCCGCGAGGATGCCGCCCGACTTGTAGACCTGCTCGACGCGCCCGACCGTCGCATAGCCGGCGAGCATGTTGTCGGTCGCCTTGTCGTTGGCGGCCTGCACATCGGCTGACACGCCGAAAGCCGGGTTCTTGGCGAGCTGGTCGCTCAGCGCGGCATAGTCGGCCCGCGCCCTCGAATATTCCGGGTCGTCGGCCTTCCCAGCCATGGCGAGCGCGGACAGCGTGTTCGTCTTCGCCGTCATCGCGTCGATGATCGCCTGCTTGGAGTTCGTGACGTCGACCCTCGCCTGGTCGGCGACCATGCCGTCATAGTGCTGCGTCGCGAGGCGCGAGGCGTTCTGAAACATCGCCTCGCCGAGCTGGCCGGAATTGTTGGCCCTGAGGTTCTGTAGATAGGCGTCGGAGGCAGTCTTGAAGCCGCCGGGGTCGCCCTCGTGTTGCGCGCGAAGCTGTGTGATGTCGGCCGACGATTGCGTGTCGCCGCGCGCCAGCTCGCCGGCGGCGATCGCGTGGTCGTAAGCCGCGCCGGCCGGGCCGAGGATCGGCAGGCCGCCCGAGCCGGGCGATTTGATCTGCACCGCCCCGTTGACGTCGCGCGTGACAGCCCCAGTCGACAGGTCGCTTGCGGCCTGTTGCTGCGCCATCGGGACCGCGATCGCGTCAAGCCCCTGGGAGAGCTTGTCGAGGCCCTGCGCGAGATAGCTGCCCTGGCGCGCGTATTGGAAGCTGCTGACGCGGTTGCTCGGCGCTTGGGCGACGACGTCGGGTTGATCGGGGATCAGGTCGGACATTTAGCCCTCAGTCGGCGACGTTCGGCGCGCTCTGCAGGCGGCCACGGCCGCCGACCGTCTGCGCCGAGTTGTTGTAGGCGTTGGGCCACGCCGCGAAGCCGCTGATCGTGGTCGAGTACTCGCCGGGGTTTGTGGCGACGGCGCGCGCGAGGTCGCTCGGGTGCAGGTAGACCGGCGTAACGGTGAAGTTCGTGCCGTCGGAGGATTGCCGAAAGTAGCCGGCCACAATGCCATCCGACTTGGCCGAGGAAACCGCCGAGAGCGCGGCTGGCGGCGTCAGTTTCGAGGCGTTGTTCGCGTTCGTCGTGGTCATTGGTTGCTCCTTAGAAAACCCTTCGAAGGGAGCGGCGCGGCGCGGCGACGATGCGGCTCCTGGCGCGCGCTTCGTCAGCCTCGCGGCCATTGCGGAGAGCCCGCTGCATGGCGTTCAAGAACGGGGTGGGGTCGTCACCGAGCTGCGGCGTGGGCACGACCCACGGCGTCGCCGTGACCCGACCAACAAGCGCCGGATCCAACTCCACCATTGGCGGCGGCGGCGCCATATCCGGATCGGCGCGGCCTTCAATATCGCCACGTTCGCGGCGTCGGCGCGTCACGGCTTCACTCCGCAATCTGCGCGTAGCGCCAGCGCGCCCGCGCCTTTTCGAGGGCGGTTGGCGGATGCTGGTCACGCGTGACGTCACGCGTGACGTCAAGTTCGATGAACGAGCCGTCAAAGATCGTCGGGGCGAGCGGCGACGGAAGACCGCGCCTGATGTTCCAGAGATCGCGCGCCAGTCCATTGGCAAAGGGCGGTTCGGCGTCCATGAGGGCTGTCCTCTCTCTCGCGCTACGGCTAAGTCGCCGCCGAGTACGTCCAGGTTCCGACGACCGATGGATTGGCGCCCGGCGGCCACAAAATATTCCCGGACGTCGCGCCGCTCGCGCCGATCGCTTGCGAGACCTGGGCGAGCAGCGCGACCGCGAGGCTGTTCGACCCGGCGCCCGCGTTGCTGTTGCCGATGGAGGGCACGGCGATGGTGATGCTGATAGAGCCTGTGGCCACTTTGATGATCCTTTCGATGTTGAGGGGTGAGGGCGCTAAGCCGCGCGCTCACCGAGTTCGGCGAGCAGTTCCTCGAGGAGGGCGACGCACTTCTCGCGCGGTGCGCAGCTCAGCCATTCGACCAGCGCAATCACGCCGTCGCCGTTGGCGCCCGACCCGATGTCGGCCCACCGGCCGTTCGCATGGAGCCACCGGAGTTGAACGACGCGGGGGAAGTCGGCGATGGCGCGCTCCGGCGAGAGGCCGCGGACGGCGACCATCGGCCTGCCCTTTAAATCGACGATGCGCGTCCACAGCGCGGGCATTGAAGCCAGCGCCAAACGGTCGACGCGGGCCTCGTGGCGGGCGCGCAAATCTTCGGGGGTCAGTGTCTTTTCAGGCTGCTTGTTCACGTTCGTCCTCCGGTTTGGCGCGCGGGCGCAGAACCAATTCAGCGTCCAAGGCCTTCAGCAGCGCCCCGAAGCTGAGCGGGCCGAGGTTCCGGACGCCGCAGAAGATTTTTTCGGCATAGCCAAACTGCAGCTGGGCATCGAGATTGACCGTCATCATCGGCAGGCCGAGTTCCTTCCGGCGCGCGTTCAGCCCGTCGATCAATTCGCGATACGTGCGGACGATCATTTTGCCTCCGACGGGTGGTCGCGGTCGATGAGGTTCACCTTGACGCTCAGCGGCGCGGCTTCGTCGTCGCGGCGCAAATCGGTTTGCTTCGTCATGACGGCAGTTGACGCACCCAGTGCGTCGCCAGCAACGCACTGGACTTTCGCCGCCGCGCGAGCGCCTGCGATGGCAGTTTGAAAGAGCGGCGAGGTCGCCATCAGTCGGCGAAGCGCGCGGCGTTGGAGCTTGCAGGCGACGCGGGCCGCCTCTTCGTCCATCCCTCCCGCAATGAGGCCCATGAGCTTGGCGCTGCGGGCGGTCAGCGGCGGCGAGCGGCGGTGGCGTTGTGTGCCAGGGAAATAGAGCTCGTCAGTTTCGAGGATCGGGTCGAGATCGGCGAGCAGCTCGGCATCGGCTGCAGCGCGCCAGCGATCGAACTCGCGATCAAAAGCCGAAGGCCGGCCACGCAGGCGCTTCACCGTGCCGTCATCGGCAATCTTCAATGGCATTTGCTTGCCCTCGGGTTCGGCTGCCGTAGGCGCGCGCGCCTGCACAGGGGATGCGTCGGCCAGCGAGCGGCGCAACGCACTGACGCGGCTGGCAAAGCTGACAGGCGGATGATTTGCAGGTGTTGGAAAAAATCTGCAGTTTGGCACCGCGAGAGCCCACGACGAGCCGGCTGAGCGATCGCCAAATTCGAACCGGCACCCCTTCTGCAGCCGCTTTCCAAGATGGCCCCTGGGGTCGCTGTCCGGCGCGCTGACAGGGCGCTGAGCGGGGCGAGCGGAGGGTCGAGGGCCAGGGCAGGGGCCCGCTGAGGGCCCGGAGAAGGCTTGCCGACACATGCGCCTCTACATCGCATTGATATTGAGTGGTAATCTGCGATCGACAAGCCACGACCACCTGATTGCGGATAAGATGGTGCTGCGACGACCGTCGCGATCGCGCTGCCAGCTCCGGCGCGAGGGGCGACGCTGACACTGACATCGGCCGGCGCGATTTCCACAAGGGCGCGGCCCGCGCGTTCAAGGGTCCACAATAGCGGTATTTTACGCAGCATCGGCGCGCCGGTTGTCATCCCTGACACGCTTGCGCTTGCGCGGCGTCAGGACGGCGTCGGCGAGCAGCGTGAAGGCGATCTGCGTGCTGCCGTCCTTCTTGCTCTGGTAGGTCTCGGCGTTGAAGCTGCCGGACGCGCTGACAGTCTCGCCGGCGCTCAGCTCCATCAGCCGGGCGATCTCTTCCGCGTCGAAGACCATCACCCGCCACCACGTCACGGCGTCGCCGGCTCCGACGCGGACGTTCGCCACACCGTAGGGCTTGCCGCCCTTCGACGTCTTGCGTTCTGGCGCTTTCGCCAGCTTGCCAGTCACCAACGCCGTCGCCGTCATGTTGGCCTCTCCTTTGTGCGCACTGTGCTCAGAATGCGCATTCGCCATATAAGGGCCCCACGTCCGCTCCACCCCTCTATTGGGAAATGCGCACCACTGCGCACTGCGCACGTTCAACCTCTCGGGACATAGAACCTCTGAGCACTGCGTTTGCCGGGCGGTTGCCACCATCCCAAGTGCGTGAGAACGCGCCCGATGCGGCGTTGGTCCGCGGTGCCGACGCGTGCTGAGGTCTCGAAGTTCAAGGCCTCTTTGGCGATGTCCATGATGCGGACGCGGGGCTTGTCCTCGACATAGCCGGCAATGGCGTCCTGCCAAACGTCCGTCTCGAACCGCGCCTCTTGCTCGCCGGCGATGTGCTTGCGCTCGAAGGTGGCGTCAGGCCACCATTTCGCGCCCGAGCGGTAGAGCGTCATGGCTTCCGCAAATAGCTGGTCGCGATCGCGTTGCAGCCCTGCAAGGTCGATCGCGCCGACTTTGAGAGGCCAGAAGCGCCGAGCGCCCGTTTCGTCGCGCAGATAGGCGCTTTCGTTCGTCGTGCCGATGAACACGCACTGTCTGGGCTCGACGACGGTGGCGCGACCGTACGCGGGTCGGTATTGCTCTTCCTGCCGGCTGATGAACGCCTTCAGCGCCTCGGTGTCGGCCTTGCGGGTTGCGGACAGTTCCGCGATTTCGATAAGCCATTTGCCGCGGAGGTGATGCGACGCATCCTTGCTGTCGATCGGCGGCAGATTGTCGGTGAACCATTGTTCACCGGCCAGGACGCGGCAGGCACTGGACTTGCCGGCGCCCTGCGGAGCCTCAAGAACCAGGACGTAGTCAGCCTTGCAGCCTGGCTGGAATGCCCGAGCGACCATCGCGACAAGGAACATGCGGCCGATCGCGGTCGCGTAATCGCCCGCCTCCGCGCCAAGGTAGCGATGCAGCCACGCGCCAAGGCGGGGTGTGCAGTCCCATTTCAAGCTCTCGACATAGTCGCGGACCGGATGGAAGGCTTTCTCTCTCGCGCGCAATCCGATCGCTTGATGCAGCGTCTCGGCGCTGATCTTTGGAAGTCCGTTCCACTGCAGAAATTCTTGAAGGCGCGTGACGTCGGTGTCGCGCAGCTCTCGCGGGTACGTATCGCCGGGTTCCGGCGCTCCGTCTCCAGCCGGAAGGGCGCGCGTCAGGAGCGGTGTGAGCGCCATCTGGTCGTAGGCGAAGGCGTCGCGTAGATCGGGCGCGCGGCGCAACGCGTGAAGAGCGGTCGCGACATTTGGCACAAGGCGCTGCATTTCGTCCCGCGGCGCGCCCTCAAGCCAGCCGGGTAGGTCGTCGCGAGGCTGCCGCCGGCGCTGGCGGGAAGCAATGTTGATTACGGGCCCAGCGGTCTCAGACGCGGCACCACGCCCAGCGGCGGCAATCGCGTTGGCTTGTTGCAACCCGATGTCCGTCACGCGGCAACTCCCAGCGCATCGCGGGGGACGACGATCTGCACCGGCGCGTTGATGGCGGCGTTCAGGCGGTTGCCGAGTTCGAGCGTTTCCGCCCGTAGCGGGGCCGCGTCGCGGAGTTGCGCCGCCGCACCGTCCAGGTCGATCACGACGACGCCCCGGCGGTCGGCCTTGAGCCAGCTGAGGGGATTTTCGAAGATGGCGAGCCTGTCGTCGCCGATGCCGGGCGACGACAGCACATTCGCACCGAGCAGCACCGCCTCGCCCGCCCAAGCAGCGAGCCGGCCGCTCGACGGCTCCCATGCTACCAGGTCGATCTGCTCGCCGAGCCCGTCGCGCGCCAGGAAGACGAAGGCCTGCGTAGCGACGCCTTCTGCACCGCGTTCGTCGGCAAAATCAAAGATCGGCCTATCGCGCCTGAATGCGATATCCGCGCGCCTAAGGAAGTCCGGCTCGCACAACGCTGAGGGCGGGACGCTGAGAGCGCGTAGGCGCCGCAACTCAGAGGGACGCGGATAGGGGAGCGCGTCGAAGTCGACTACGGCGTCGTCGGCGCGCGGCGCGCCGAGTTTGCGGGAGGGCGGGCTATACGGAGCCAGTGCGTCGAAAGCGACGGCGGGATTTGGTAGAGATCGGGACATGATCGGGTCGCCTTGGCGGGTATCTGATCATTGCTTCGGTCCCACGTTGCCGTCACAGCTTGGGGATGAATTGGAAGGCCCGGCCTGAGCGCCGGGCCTTTTTATGCCGCGGTCGCTTGGCCCGGCGCAGGCCGCCGGCGCGACAGAAGCCACGCCTCGAGGTCGCTTTCAAAAATACCTCGCCGCCTTTTCGAGAGAGCGATAGTCGGAGGCCCTTCGCCCTCAGAAAGCAAGCGCTCAAGGCTGCGGCGGACGATGCGCGCCCTCGCGGCGGCTTCGTCGAGAGTGAGGACTTGCATGGACGGGGCCTTTCGGTTGTGGTCGCATTCGCTCGGCTTATGGGCGCAGAGTCGCCTATTCGCCCGAGCGCCGTCAAGTAGCGCATGTCAAAAATACACGGTTTTTCAATAGGTTGACACGAAAACGTGTCGCTCATTAAACCCGTTCGATCCTAAGCGCCTGAGATCGCTGGCGCACGTTCCCGCGAAAAAACTTGTTGTTGTGTTGGTTGGAAAGCGCGCCGTCCAAATGAAAAGGGCCCCGCGAACGGGGCCCTCGATCAGCGGTGATGGTCGTCGGTGTCAGGCGGCAGCCGAGAGAGCCTGCGGGTCGCCGCCTGCCATTTCGTCGATCTCTTCCAGCTTGATCAAATGACTTTCCAGCGCGCTGACGAGTAGCACCTTGTCATCGGCGTCCATCGTCACCCCTTTGATCGCTAACTGGATCAGGCGAACGGCCTCGATTTCAGCTTCGACCGCGTCAACAATGCTCAGCAGCTTCGACATGCTTTCCCCCAGTCTCAGGACAGCCCCAGCGCTGCCCCGATCTCGCTAGGCGCTCGTGCGCCTGAATTCGTGGATATTGTCGGCGGCCGGGCGCCCCTCGATGATGGCGCCGAGCTTCTCGCCCCACGCCGTCAAGGCGGCGCGCTTCTCTTCTAGCCAATCGTGGCGCTGATAAACACCTGCAATCCCGCCTCGGCTTCCTGATACATGGCTCAAGACGGCCTCGGTGACCTCAAGCCTGACACCCAGCGCCTGCAGGTTTGTCGCGACCGTTCGGCGCAAATCGTGCAACCGCCAACCTTTCACGCCGCTGGCGCCGTCGAGCCTCTTTTTCGCATGGCCCCAATTCCGAAAGACGCCGCGCTCGCCAGGAAAGACGAGGTCGACGCCGTCTCGGCGCAAGGCGCCTTCGATGATCTGCCGCGCCGGCAAGGGCAGGGGAACAATGCTCGCCACGCCGTTCTTGCTTCGAGCCGCCGGGATCGTGAACGTCGAGAGATCGTCGGAGAGTTCGGACCATGACATGCCGGCGATTTCCTCGCGGCGCTGGCCAGTGATCATGAGCAAGCGCACGATCGCGGTGAAAGAGCCGGGGCCGCCGGTCGCCCGCCAGACGGCGCCAAGCTCTTCGTCTGTCAGAACGCGCTCACGGCTCGCGACGCTCGGCTTTTTGATGCCGGCGAAGGGGTTTCCCTCGACGAGCCGCTCGCTGATTGCCCACGCGAACGCGGCGTGGCCATAGCGCAGCAAGGCAGAGGCGGTTGCGTCCTTTTTGGCCTCAATGAGCGCGGACTTGACCTTGATGACAGCCTTGTCGGTCAGATCGGCGGCGGCCCGGTCGAGCCGGCCGGCAAAGGCGACCTTGAGCGAGCGCGGCGCTTCGTCTCTGTAATTGGGGCGGGCGTCTTTGAGGCCAACTGAGACCCAGCTATCGATCAGCACGCGCAGCGTGAAGGCGCTCTCATCGGCCTTCTTTTGCTCGGCGTCGCGCTTTGCCTTCCGCTCGCCCGCCGGATCGCGACCCTGGGCGAGTTCGCCGAGCGACGACCGAACAGCGTCGCGCGCGGCCTTGATGCTGATGGCGGAAGCGTCGCCAAGCCGAAACTTCGTCTTGCGCCCGGCAACGCTGTACCTGCACCAGAAAGACTTTCCGCCGCCGCGGAACACTCGCAACAGCAGCCCGGGCTGTTCGACATCCCAAACGACAAGCTCACTCTTGTCCGCCGGGCACTCGGCCTCGTCGATCACGGTCTGCGTGAGCTTCTTTTGCATCCCGCTTCTCCCGGGGCCCGCGGGCCCTCTCCGGGCCCCGCAGCACGACGTGTTCTGCCGGCGGCTGTCGTGTCCTGTCAGAAGGTATGGGCGGATAGTGCTGAAGTTGCAAGCGTATCGTGGGGCCCGCTGCGGGCACTGTCGCCCCTTGTCGCACGCTGTCGCGTGGTCCGCGCTCACTTTTAATCAGGGGGTCGTGGGTTCGAGTCCCACCGCGCTCACCACAATCCTCTTGAAATATCAAAGATTATTGGGTGACTCGTCGTTCGGGTTTTGGCGGCGCTTGTGGCCGCTTCCGCCGTGGTCGACCAAACGCGTCCGCGGCCACAGGCTCGCCGCCTGCAGATAATGGCCGCCCTTGAAAGCGTGCGCTCGCGTTCCTAAGTAAGGTCATCGAGATTCGGCCGGACTATCTTTGCCTTGAGCGTTTGAATCGGCTCGCGGCGACGCTCTTCCCCCCTAAAATCGAAAAATGGCGGTGACTTCGCGTCGCGGAGTCGGGTCTCTAAACTCGCATCCAAGAGGGGCGTCATGCCTACAGGCACAGTAAAGTGGTACAACTCGCAAAAGGGCTTCGGCTTCATTCAGCCTGACGACGGCGGCAAGGACGCCTTCGTTCATGTCAGCGCGATCGAACGCGCCGGGATGAACGACCTGCGCGAAGGTCAGAAGATCAGCTTCGAGCTGATCACCGACACGCGCTCGGGCAAGATGTCCGCGGACAAGCTTCAGGCCGTTTGAACGAGGGGAGCGATCATGTCGACCGGCGACCGCGGATGTACCGGCGCTGGCGACGATCGCTCCAATTTGCTCATTCGGTGATGGGAAGGGTCAGGATCGTTCCTGGCCCTTTTTTTCACCTCAGCGAGAGGCGAGGTCATGGCTCGGCGCAAATTCGCCATCGGGCGCATTGTCGACCGCGACGAGAGTTTCGCGCCGGCGCCGAGACGCAGAGGATCCTTCCGGCTGACCTTGGCCGCGCGACGCGCCGGCTACGGTCCGCAAACGCCTCTCGCCGACTTCGCCGCTCGCGTCGCAGTGCGCCTCGCTAGCTTTGCGGGCGCTTCTGCAGAATCCGCATATGCGGGCTTATCGCGCGCTCGTTGCGCGACGGAAAGGTCAATTTGAATTTTCTCGCCACCCGCGCCTTTGAAAATGCGCGGCGGTCGCCGCCTTGGGACAACCGCGAGCCCATTCGCGAAGAGCTGTTCAGCGTCGAACGCCTCGAGGAGCATGCGCGAAGTCTGGCGCTGGCGCAGATCGTGTCGTCCACGACGACCAAGGGTCAACCGTTGGCGCGGCGGCTCGCCGACAATGGCGTCGTTCTGCTCGAGGCCTATCGCGCGATCGTCAAGGCGATCAACGAGGGTCGCGCCATAACGCCGGCGGCGGAATGGCTCATCGACAATTATCATCTCGTCGAGAAGCAGATCCGTGAGCTGCGCTCGGACTTGCCGCCCGGCTATTACCGCCAGCTGCCCAAGCTCGCGTCAGGTCCGTTCGCCGGCTATCCCCGCGTCTTCGGCGTGACCTGGGCCTTCGTCGCCCACACCGACAGCCGTTTCGATTCCGAGATGCTGGTCCGCTACGTCACGGCCTACCAGGAGGTGCAGCCGCTCACCATTGGCGAGCTGTGGGCGGTGTCGATCACGCTGCGGATCGTGCTGGTCGAAAATCTTGGACGTCTCGCGCAGCAGATCACGCAGAGCCGCGCGGCGCGCACCGTGGCCGACAGCCTCGCCGACCGCTTGCTCGGAACCGGGGGACGACCCGCCGAGTCCGTCGCCGTCGTCCTGTCCGCCCATGAGCGCGCGCCGCTCTCGGATGCTTTGGCGGTGCAACTTGTGCATCGCCTGCGCGATCAGGATCCAAGAATCACGCCGGCGCTGACCTGGCTCGACCAGCGTCTGGCGATCCAGGACACGACGGCGGAGACGGTCGTGCGCAACGTGCATCGCCGACAAGGCGCGTCGAATGTCACCGTGCGCAACATCATCACCAGCTTGCGCCTGATTGCCGACATCGACTGGCAGCAATTGTTCGAACGGCTCAGCCTCGTCGACGTCGTTTTCGCCGCCGACGGCCCGTTCGAGAAGATGGATCCTCCCACGCGCACGCTTTACCGCAGCGCGGTCGAGGAGCTGGCGCGCGGCTCGAAGCGCACCGAGCTCGAAATTGCCGGCGCCGCGGTGCTTGCAGCCAGTCGCGAGCGGCAAGCGGAGCCAACGGCCGAGCACGCGAGGCGGGGCGATCCAGGCTATCACCTGCTTGCAGGGGGACGCCGCGCCTTTGAAGCGGCTCTTTCTTATCGCCCGCCGATGCGAAGCTGGCTGGCGCAAGTCAACCGGTCGCTTGGCCTCGGCGGCTATGTGACGGCGATTGCCCTTGTCGCGGCGATCCTTCTCCTGGCGCCGCTGCTGGGCCTCGCCGCGGTGGGGGTCAGGCCGACCGTCCTCGGCCTGCTTGGCGTCCTCGGCGCGATTCCCGCCATCGACGCAGCTGTTGCGCTGGTCAATCGCGGGGTCAATCTCGGCTTCGCGGCGACGCTTCTGCCGGCGCTGGAGCTGCGTGACGGCGTTCCCTCGCACCTGCGCACGCTCGTCGCGGTACCGACTTTGCTGACCAGCGTGGACGCGGTCGAAGAGCAAATCGAACGGCTGGAGATTCATCACCTCGCCAGCCCGGAAGGCGATCTGTACTTTGCGCTGGTTTCCGACTGGACCGATTCGGCGACCGAACACGCCGAGGGCGACGCGGCGCTCGTCGCGGCGGCGGCGGAAGGCGTCGCGCGTCTCAATCTCCGCCATGGTCCAGCGCCAGACGGCCCGCGCTTTCTGCTTCTGCATCGCCGTCGCGTCTGGAACGAAGGCGAAGGGCGGTGGATCGGCTGGGAGCGCAAGCGCGGCAAGCTGCACGAGCTGAATCGACTGCTGCGCGCCGCGACCGACACAACTTTCATCGATGTCGGCGCCGGGCCGCCCGTGGCGCCGGCCGACATTCGTTACGTCGTGACGCTCGACGCCGATACGCGATTGCCGCGCGATACGGTGCGCCGCCTGATCGGCAAGATGGCGCACCCGCTGAACCGGCCGCGTTTCGACGCGGCCGCGGGCAGGGTGGCGGAAGGCTATGCGGTGCTGCAGCCGCGCGTGACGCCTTCGCTGCCGATGGGCCGGGAGGGCTCGCTGTTCCAGCGCATCTTCTCCAGCTTGAGCGGGATCGACCCTTACGCCTCGGCTGTTTCGGACGTCTATCAGGATCTGTTCGGCGAAGGCTCCTACGCAGGCAAAGGCATCTACGACGTCGACGCTTTCGAAGCCGCGCTCGCCGGCCGGGCGCCGGATTCGACGCTCCTTAGTCACGATCTGTTCGAAGGCGTGTTCGCACGCGCCGGCCTCGCTTCTGACGTCGAGGTCGTCGAGGAATTCCCGGCCCGCTACGACGTCGGCGCGATCCGCCATCACCGTTGGGCGCGCGGCGACTGGCAATTGCTGCCTTGGATCTTCGGTCGCGCGACGAGCGCCATCCCTGCGGTCGGCCGATGGAAAATGCTCGACAATCTGCGTCGAACCCTTTCAGCGCCCGCTGCGGTGCTCGCTCTGCTCGCCGGTTGGACGTTGTCGCTTCACGCGGCGCTGATCTGGTCTCTCTTCGTCGTCCTGACGATTGTGCTGCCGACCCTGATCCCGGTCGTCGCCGCCATTCCGCCGCGACGACCGGGCGTGACGATCGCGAGTCATTTGCGCGCGCTCGGCGGCGATTTTCGTCTCGCCTTGACGCTGTCGACACTGACGGTTGCGTTCCTGGCGGATCAGGCGTGGCTCATGGCCGACGCGATCGGCCGCACGCTGTGGCGCCTGGGCGTGACCCGTCGCCATCTGCTCGAGTGGGTTCCGGCGGCGCAGGCGACGCTCGGTCCGCGCCTTGACCTCCTGGGCTTGACGCGTCGAATGGCGGCGGCGATCGTTATCGGCGCTGTCGCAGCGATTGTCGCTTTGGCGTTCGGCCACGAATCGTGGCCCGTGGCGCTACCGTTCGCCGCGCTGTGGGTCGCCTCGCCGGCGGTCGCGCGCCGCATCAGTTTGTCTCCTGGAGCGACCGCTCAATTGTCGATGTCCGACGCCGACGCCGAGGCGCTCAGACGAACCGCGCGCCGCACCTGGCGGTTCTTCGAGACGTTCGTCACGCCGGCGGACAACATGCTGCCGCCCGACAATTTTCAGGACAACCCGACGCCGGCGATCGCGCATCGGACGTCGCCGACCAATCTCGGTCTTTATCTCCTTTCCGTCGTCAGCGCGCGCGATTTCGGCTGGACCGGAACCGACCGGGCGATCGATCGGCTCGAGGCGACGCTCGCGACGATGGGCGGGCTGCAACGCTTCCGCGGACATTTCTACAATTGGTACGACACGCGCGATCTGCGCCCGCTCGACCCGAGATACGTGTCCACCGTCGACAGCGGCAATCTGGCCGGACACCTGATCGCGCTGGCGAACGCGTGCCGGGAATGGAAAGCCCGCCCGCTTGCGGCGCATCAGCGCCTCGACGGCGTCGCCGACGCTCTCGAGATTACCCGCGCGGAGTCCGTCCATTTGCGCGATGGCGGCCAGACCCAGACCGTGACTATCAGCCAACTCGACGACGCGGTCGCGGCCGTGGCGCTCGCCGTGCGACAGGCGCGGTTTTCGAATGACGATCTTGCCGCGCGACTCGCGGGTCTTCACGCCGACGCCGAGATCATGGTCGATATCGCCGGAGCGCTGGCGATCGAACGCGGCGACGGCAGCGGCGCCGATATGCTGTTCTGGGCGCAAGCCACGCTGAAAACGATCGACGCGCACAGCCACGATCTCGCGCAGTTTGCGCATGCGGCTCGCTCTGCGGCGGCGCGGCTCTCAAAGCTGGAAGACACGGCGCGGTCGATGGCGCTTGCGATGGACTTCGGCTTCCTGTTCAACCGCCGCCGCCAACTGCTGTCGATCGGATTTCTCGCGCCGGAAGGCGCGCTCGATACGAATTGCTACGATCTGCTGGCGTCCGAGGCGCGGCTCGCCAGCTTCTTCGCCATCGCCAAAGGCGACATCGCCGCCAAGCACTGGTTCCGACTCGGCCGCGCCGCGACCCCGGTCGCGCACGGCGCCGCGCTAATTTCGTGGTCGGGATCGATGTTCGAGTATCTGATGCCGTCGCTGGTCATGCGAGCGCCGACAGGGAGTCTGCTCGACCAGACCAACCGTTTAGTCGTGCGCCGGCAGATCGCCTACGCTGCCAAACTTGGCCTGCCATGGGGCATATCCGAATCCGCCTACAATGCCCGCGACCTGGAGTTCACCTACCAATACTCCAACTTCGGCGTTCCCGGCCTCGGGCTGAAGCGGGGCCTCGGCGAGGCCAGGGTCATCGCCCCTTACGCCACCGCGCTGGCGGCAATGGTCGATCCGCGCGCGGCCGCCGCCAATCTGGCGCGTTTGGCCGATGTCGGCGCGCAAGGTCGCTATGGTTTTTACGAGGCGTTGGATTATACGCCGGCGCGCGTGCCCGAGGGCGAAAGCGTCGCCATCGTGCGGGCCTTCATGGCGCATCATCAGGGCATGACGATCGTCGCCATCGCCGACGCTCTTTTCAATGGCGCGATGAGGGCGCGCTTCCATGCCGAGCCGATCGTCAAGGCCAGCGAACTGTTGCTGCAGGAGCGCATGCCGCGCGACGTCGCGGCTACTCACCCGTGGGCGGCGGAAGTGAAATCGGCCGCCGGCGCTCGCGATATCGAGCCTTCCGGCGGACGCCGGTTTCTCTCCGCGCATCAGGCGACGCCGGCCACGCATCTTCTCTCCAACGGTCGCTACGCCACCATGCTGACGTCGGCTGGCTCGGGATACAGCCGCTGGGGCGATCTGGCGCTGACGCGCTGGCGCGAAGATGCGACCTGCGACGACTACGGCTCCTACCTCTTCATCAAGGACGTCCGCAGCAGTGTGGCGTGGTCGGCAGGCTTCCAACCGAGCGGCGTCGAGCCGGACGCCTATGCCGTGGCCTTCAACGAGGATCGCGCCGAGGTGACGCGCCACGACGGCTCGCTGACGACGACGCTGGACGTGCTGGTTTCCGGTGAGGACGACGCCGAGGTTCGGCGTGTCTCGATCACGAATTCCGGCGTCGGCGCCCGCGACATCGAAATCACGTCCTACGCCGAACTCGTCCTGGCGCCGCTGAGCGCCGACATCGCGCATCCCGCCTTCTCAAAACTGTTCGTCGAGACGGAATATCTCGCCGACACCGGCGCGATTCTGGCGACGCGGCGCAGACGGGCGCCGACCGAGCCGGAGATCTGGGCCGCGCATCTGAGCGTCGTCGACGGCGAAGCGATTGGCGCCGCCGAATTTGAAACCGACCGAGCGCGGTTCCTCGGCCGCGGCCGCAGCATTCGCACGCCCATCGCCGTGACCGACAGCCGCCCGCTGTCGAACTCGATCGGCGCCGTGCTCGACCCGATCTTTTCGATCCGCCGCCGCATCCGCGTTGCGCCAGGCGCGACCGTTCACGTGGCGTTTTGGACCATCGCCGCCTCCAGTCGCGCCGCGCTGCTCGACGGCGTCGACAAGCATCGCGACGCCACCGCGTTTGCGCGCGCCTCGATGCTGGCGTGGACGCAGGCTCAGGTGCAACTCCACCATCTCGGCGTGACGGCGGGCGAAGCGGGGCTGTTTCAGCGGCTTGCAGGGCATGTGATCTATGCGGCGCCGGCCTTGCGCCCGTCCTCGGATGCGATCGTACGAGGCGGCGGCGCGCAGTCCGGCCTGTGGCCGCAGGGGATTTCCGGCGATTTGCCGATCGTGCTTCTGCGCATCGCCGACGCCGAGCATGTCGACGTCGTCCGCGAATTGCTGCAGGCGCACGAATATTGGCGGATGAAACAACTCGCGGTCGATCTCGTCATCTTGAACGAGCGCCGATCCTCCTATGTCCAGGAGCTTCAGATCGCCATCGAGACCCTGGTCAGAGCAAGCCAGTCGCGCCCGCAACCCGGCGCAGAACGGCCGGCGGGCCGCATCTTCGTGTTGCGCGCCGACTTGATCCCGGCCGAAACGCGGGCCCTTCTGACGTCCGCCGCGCGGGTCGTTCTGCCGGCGCAGCGTGGCGGACTATTTGAGCAGCTCGAGCACATCCTGGAGCCTGTCGAGTCCGTGAAGGTCGCGCGGAAGCGCGTCGTCGCGCGGTTGGCGCCGCCGTTTCGGCCACACCCTCGCCACCTCGAATTCTTCAACGGACTCGGGGGGTTTGCCCACAATGGAAACGAGTATGTGACGATCCTCGGGCCTGGCCAATCGACGCCCACGCCGTGGATCAACGTGATCGCCAATCCGGCGTTCGGCTTCCAGGCGGGAACCGAGGGCGGCGGCTACACATGGTCCGTCAACAGTCGTGAGAATCAGATCACGCCATGGTCGAACGACCCGGTCAGCGATCGAGGCGGCGAAGCCTTCTATTTGCAGGACGACGACACTGGCGACTTGTGGGGGCCGACGGCGCTTCCCATCCGAGACGCCGCGGCGACCTATGTCGCCCGCCACGGTCGCGGATACAGCCGATTCGAGCATGTCGCGCACGAGATCGCGTCCGATCTCCTGCAATACGTGCCGGTCGACGCTTCGATCAAGATTTCACGCCTCGTGCTGACCAATCGCTCGAGCCGCCCGCGCCGGCTCAGCGCGACGGCCTATGTCGAATGGGTTCTCGGCCCGTCGCGTTCGGCCTCGCTGCCGTTTGTTTCGACGGAAATCGACGTCGTCACAGGGGCGATCTTCGCTCGCAATCCCTGGAATATGGGCTTCGGATCGCGCGTCGCTTTCGCCGACTTGCGCGGGACTCAGACCGACTGGACGGGCGATCGCCGCGAATTCATCGGGCGCAACGGCGCGCTCGCCGATCCCGCCGCGCTCGCCGGCGTGGCGCCGTTGTCGAAGAAGGTCGGCGCCGGTCTCGACCCTTGCGCGGCAATGCGCACGAAGATCGTACTGCCGCCCAATGGCAGCGTCGAAATTGTCTTTCTGCTTGGCGAAGCGGCGAGCGCGGACGAGGCGCGCAGTCTGGTCGCGCGCTATCGCGCCGCCGATCTCGACGGCGTCGAAGCCGAGATCGCACGCAAGTGGGACGAAGTCCTCGGCGCCGTCGTCGTCAAGACGCCGGATCGCTCGATGGACATCATGCTCAACGGTTGGCTGATCTACCAGACGCTGAGTTGCCGCATCTGGGCGCGCTCCGCCTTCTACCAGGCGGCCGGCGCCTATGGTTTCCGCGATCAGTTGCAGGACGGCATGGCGCTGGCCGCCTCGCAGCCTTCGCTGACGCGCGAGCATCTGCTGCGCGCCGCGTCGCGGCAGTTCGTCGAAGGCGATGTTCAGCATTGGTGGCTGCCGCACTCCGGCCAGGGCGTGCGCACCCGCATCTCCGACGATCGCCCGTGGTTGGCCTTTGCGGCCGCCCATTACGTCGACGCCACCGCAGACATCGCCGTCCTCGACGAGATGGTCCCGTTCCTCGAAGGCCACGCGCTGGAGCCGGGCGAGCACGACAGCTTCTTCAGTCCGAGCGTCTCCGACCGGACTGCGACGGTGTTCGAGCATTGCGCGCTCGCCCTCGACTCCAGCCTCGCTCTCGGGGGCCATGGGCTTCCCCTGATGGGAACCGGCGATTGGAACGACGGCATGAACCGCGTCGGCGAAAAGGGCGATGGCGAAAGCGTATGGCTCGGCTGGTTCCTGTACGCGGCGCTGACGGCGTTCGTTCCGCTCGCTGAGGCGCGCCGAGAGACGAAATGCGCCGCGAAGTGGGCGGCGCACGCCGCAGGGTTACGGGCCTCGCTCGAGCGCGAGGCGTGGGACGGAGATTGGTATCGGCGGGCCTTTTTCGACAACGGCGAGCCGCTGGGCTCGGCGGCGAACGAGGAATGCCGCATCGACGCGATCGCGCAATCCTGGGCCGCGCTCTCGGGCGCGGCGTCGCCAAAACGGGCGGCGCAAGCGATGGCCGCAGTCGAACGCGAGCTGATCCGGCGCGACGACGGCCTGGCGCTGCTGTTCGCGCCGCCGTTCGACAAGTCCGCGCTGGACCCCGGTTACGTCAAGGCTTATCCGCCTGGCGTGCGCGAGAACGGCGGCCAGTACACTCACGCCGCCGCGTGGTCGGCGATGGCCTTCGCCGCCCTTGGCGAGGGCGACAAGGCAGTCGCATTGTTCTCACTGCTCAACCCGATCAATCACGCGCGCACCCGCGCCGGCGTGCTGCGCTACAAGGTCGAGCCTTACGTCGTCGCGGCCGACGTCTACGCGGCGCCGCCCCATGTCGGGCGCGGCGGTTGGACCTGGTACACGGGTTCGGCGGGCTGGATGCAACGGGCGGGCGTCGAGAGCATTCTCGGACTGCGCATGCGCGGCGCCTTTCTGCACCTCGATCCTTGCATTCCCAAGGCGTGGCCGAAGTTCGAAATGAGCGTTCGGCGACAATCGACGCGATATGAAATCGTCGTCGACAATCCTGCCGGGGTCAGCCGCGGCGTCCGCTTCGCCAAGATCGACGGGGTCGAAATCACCGAGCGGCCGTTGCGACTGCCGATGGTCGACGATGGCGCCGTCCATCGCGTTCACGTGACATTGGGCTGAGGCTGTCGATCAGAAACGCAGTTGATGACATGATCCATACGGCGCTCACCCCTCTTCTCGGCCACGAGTTCGACGATTTTCTGTTCGCGCCGATCGGCGAGGACCGAAATGGAACGACGCTGAGCGTCCTTTCGGCGCTGGCTCGGCTCGACGTCGACCCTTGGCAAGAAACCGCCAGCCTGGCGCGCATGCCCAAGGAAAGGGCGACAGAGCGGCTGGCAGGGTTGATTGCAGCGACGCCGATGGACTTGGCGGAAGATCTGACCGTTGCGACGATCGCCGCTCGCCTGATCGCGCTCTTGCCGCGGTCTGCGGTCTACAAAGTCGCAGCGCCTGCGGCGCTGTTCAAAACGGCGGCTGTCACGCCTGCGCGGCTCTTCCTACCGCTTAGCGTTCTCGCGCTGTTGCTTGCCGGCTACTTCATCTTTGTCGCGCATCCTTCTCCTGTAGACGGCCCCAACCCGGCGGCCACGACAAGCGAGACCGCGGCGCCGCGTTAGACGCGGCGCGCGACGATCACGGGCGCGCTTCGGCGATCCAGACCTGCATCGAGCCCGGCTCGCGATTGGCCCACAGGAAGTAGGGGATGGCGGCGAGCGTCGCGTCGCGCGTCGCCGGCGGCGTGGTCGAATAGAGCGCGCCGCCGTCGGCCGGAACGAGCTGCTTCGCCGCCGCCTTCAGCATCGTCACGCCGCCGAACGCCTCGGCGCGCTCGGTCCTGAGCGCGGCGTCGCGCGCCAGCGTCAGGCGCTGCACCGGGCCGCCTGTATTGTCGGCCTCCTCGACGCAATAGATCAGCGGGCCGCGCCTGAGCGCGACGCGGCCGACATCCATGCGCACGTTTGGATGCGCGTAGAGCCGTTGGGGCGGCATCGGCAGATCGAGCGCGACGACGTCGCCCGCGCTCCAATGTCTGGAGATGGCGGCGTAGCCGCGCTTCGGCGTCAGCGCGACCGGCTCGCCGTTGACCGTCGCCGTCGCCGTCTGCGCCCATCCGGGGATGCGCAGCTTCAGCTCGAACGTCGTCGGCGCCTCTGGATCGACCGCGATGCGGATGTCGCCCGACCACGGATAGTCGCTCGTCTCTTTGATCGTGACGCGCTTGCCCTGGATCGTCGGCGAGGCGGAAAACCCGCCGTAGAGGTGGACGGCGACGCCGGCGTCCGAGCTCGAGACAAAGTAGCCGCCGATCGAGGCCACCAGCCGCGAGACGTTCATCGTGCAGCAGGGGCAGACGTGCCACGCCCAGCGCTGGCGCCCGCCGCGGCTTTCGAGCGGATTGGCGTAGAAATAGTGCGTCCCCTCGCCCGACAGGCCGCTGAGGGCCCCGTTATAGAGCGCGCGCTCCATCACGTCGGCGTAGGTCCCGTCGAGATCGAGATGCAGCATCCGCTGCGCCCAGAAGACGAGCGCGACCGAGGCGCAGGTCTCGGCGTAGGCGGTTTCGTTGGGCAGGTCGTAGGGCTCGGTGAAGCCTTCGTTGCTCTCCTTCGGGCCGAGGCCGGCGGTCACGTACATCTGCGCCGTCGTCACGTCGCGCCACAACGCTTCGCACGCGCGCTTGAGACCGGCGTCGTCGAGCTCGAGCGCGAGATCGGCCATCGCCGAGGCCATATACATCGCGCGCACCGCATGCCCGACCATCTTGGTCTGCTCGCGCACCGGGAGGTGCGACTGGTTGTATTCGTAGGTCCCCGCCCAGAACGCGGCCGGGTCTTCGCCGCGCGCGATCGCCTCCTGGGTGAAGTAGTGTGGCTGACGGCCGCGCTCGTCGATGAAATAGGCGGCGAGATCGAGGCGGCGGCGATCGCCGGTCAGCCGGTAGAGCTTGACCAACGCGAGCTCGATTTCCTGGTGGCCGTCATACCCGCGCTTCTGGCCCGGCCCGCGCCCGAAGGTCGCGCCGACGTGGTCCATGTAGCGCTCCATGACGTCAAGGAAGCGCCGCCGGCCGGTGGCGCGGAAGTAGGCGACCGCCCCTTCGAGCAGATGGCCGGCGTTATAGAGCTCGTGGTTGTCGCGCAGATTGGTCCAGCGCTTGTCGGGCTCGCGGCCATTGTACCAGCAATTGAGATAGCCGTCGGGCGACTGGGCGCGCGCGAGGTCGTCGACAATCGCGTCGATCTTCGCTTCGATGTCGGCGTCGCGGCGATGCGACAGCGCGTAGCTCGCCGCCTCGAGCCATTTGCCGACGTCGGAATCCCAGAACAGCTGCATGGTGAAGTTGTGTTTGTTCCTGGGAATCCTCAGCGGCGGAACGGGCTTGGGGAGTTTCAGCGAATCGAGGATTCCGACTTCTTCGAGCTTGGCGTGCTGGCTCGGAATCGTGCGCGACAGCACCGTTTCGAGCCGCTCGCGCCAAAACGGGCCAGTCATCGCCACGTCGGCGAAGGGGAGCGGCGAATAGGATTGGCTGGTCATGAGTTCCTCTCAGGCGGCGGCGGGCCGGGGCGCTCCGCAGGAAGCGCGAATGACCAGCGAGCAGGGCAGGCGGCGCATGCCGGCGAGCGGGTGGCCGGCGATCATCTCGAGCAGCGCGGCGCCGGCTTCGCTGCCGAGCGCGCCGAGGTTCATGTCGACGCTGGTGAGCGGCGGGCGCGTCGCGTCGGTCATCACGTTCCAATTGTCGAAGCCGACGATGGCGACGTCGCCGGGGACGGAAAGGCCTTTTTCCCTCAACGCCTCGACCGCGCCGCGGGCGATCTGGTCGTTGCCGCAGAAGAGGGCGTCCGGCGCGCCGCGGATGCGGGCGAACAGCGTCTCGACCGCCTCGCGTCCCCAACCTTCCGACCAGCGGCCCGAAAGGCAGTCGGCGTCCGCAACCGAAAGCCCCGCCTCGTTCGACGCTGCGCGCCAGCCTTTCTCGCGCAGTTGCACGGCTTCGAAATGCCTTGGGCCGGTGACATGGGCGATGCGCTTGCGGCCGAGCTTGGCGAGGTGGCTGACCGCGAGCTTCGCGCCGCCTTCGTCGTCGGGCAGCAGACAAAGCGCGTTCGGATCGTCGACATAGGAGAACACGTAGACGACAGGGAGGCCGCGCGCGGCCGGGACGATCGGCGTGCGCTTGTCGGCGCGCCGCGCCGTGACGATCAGTCCGTCGACCCGCTTGCCAAGCAACTGCTCGATGTGCCGGCGCTCGCGCAGCGGATCGTCGGTCGCGTTGCACATGAAGATGGCGATGCCGCGATCGAACAGGCGCCGCTCGAGCGCCTCGACGATCGGAAAGGTGAAACGGCCGAAACTGTCGGTCGACAGGATGCCGACGGTCATCGACCGCGCGCGATGCAGGCTCTGGGCAAGATCGTTTGGCCGATAATCGAGCGTCTTGGCGGCGTTGAGCACCTTGGCCCGCGTTTCGGCGCTGAGGCGACCGCCGGCGTTCATCGCCTTGGAGGCGGTTCCGATCGAAACGCCGGCGAGCCGCGCGACGTCGCGAAGGGTTCGCGCGCCGGGCGCAGGAGCGTCGTCGCGCGGCGTCGCGTCTTCGGGCGGCAGGTCGTCGGGCGGCAAGTCGTTCATTTGACCGCGCCCGAAAGCAGGCCGGAGATGTAATAGCGCTGCAGCGCGAGATAGACGACGAGGCAGGGGATGATCGACAGGACGATGCTCGCTTGCAGCGCGCCCCAGTCGACCGCGCCGTGGTCGCCCGTCCGCACGCTGACCAGCAGAATCGGCATGGTGAACGAGGATTCGCGGTTCATGAACACCAAGGCGCCGAGAAATTCGTTCCACGAATTGATGAAGGCGAACAGCGCGACCGTGACCAGTCCGGGGACGGCAAGCGGCAGGAAGATATAGGCGAGTCGCCGCAAGGCGGTACAGCCGTCGATCATCGCCGCCTCTTCGATCTCGCGCGGAATGGCCTCGAAGGCGTTGCGCATCAGGTAGACCGAAAACGGCAGTTGTAGAATCGTGTGGATGATCGCCAGGCCGATGCGGCTGTCGACGAGCCCGAACTTGGCGAAATCGAGATAGAGCGGGGTCAACAGCGCCTGATAAGGGACCATCATCGGCGCCAGCAGAATCAGGAACGCAATCTCCTTGCCGTAGGTCGAGAAGCGGGCGAGCCCGTAGCCCGCCGGGGCCGCCAGCGCGATGCAGGCGGCGATGGTCATCAGCGCCACCAGCGTCGAATTGCTGACATAGGTCGCCAGACCCGCCTGGTAACCGGCGACCTTGAGATAGTTCTGCAGGCTGAAGCTCTGCGGCAGGTAGTGGGGCGCCGATGAGGCCTCAGTCGCCGTTTCGATCGAGGCGAAGAAGGAGAACACCAGCGGCGCGGCCATGATCGCCATCACCGCGACGCACACCGCGACGGCGAGGTAGGCCGACGGCGGCGCGCGGCGCCTGCGGCGAGGCGCGGGCGCGCCGGTCTCGGAGGCGATCGTCGACGCGCTCATGCCGCCTCGCTGCGCACGGTCAGCGCGATCTGAAGCGCCGATAAGACAAGGATGACCAGCGTCAGCACGACCGACAACGCCGAGCTGTAACCGAGTTTGAACGACACGAACGAATTCTGATAGATCCAGTACACCGCAGTGAAGGTCTGTCCGCGTGGCGCGCCGGACGTCATGATGTAGAACTGGTCGAAGGCGAGCATCGAGCCGATTGCGCTGACCAGCGTCGTCAGCAACAGGATCCGCCGGGTGAGCGGCAGAATGACGAGGCAAACTCGACTCCAGTAGGTGGCGCCGTCCATGATCGCCGCTTCGATGATGTCGGGATTGATCGATTGGATCCCCGACACGAACAACACCATGCCGAAGCCGACGACCTTCCAGGTAATTGAAATCACGACGGCCCAGAAGGCGAGATCGGCGGAGACGAACCAGACGATCGGTTCCTTGAGCACATGGAGATCGACCAGAAGCCTGTTGAACAGGCCCACCTGCTCGTCGAGCAACCAGAACCACAGCAGGCTCGAGCTCGACAGGCCGATGATCACCGGCACGAACACGATCGTGCGCGTCAGGCGCTTGAGCGGCGTGTTGTCGAACGTCAGCAGCGCCAGCGCATAGCCGAGGCTCATCAAGATCGGCGTGAGGACGATCGTGTATTGGACGGTGAACGCCAGCGCGCGCCAGAAGCTGGAGTCGCGCCAGATGCGCAGATAGTTCTCGACGCCGATGAAGCGACCGCCGCCGAGCAGCGACCGGTCGGTCAGCGACGTGGCGACGAGCTGACCGAGCGGAATGAGCACGAACACGGCGACGAAGAGCAGGGCGGGCCCGATGAAGAGCCAGCCCTGCAATTGCCTCGAGCGTTGCGCTCGCATGTCCCGCCGCCTCTTCAGAGCGCCAAGCGGACGCTCACTCGCTGGCGATGTCCTTCATCTTCTGACGCGCCTCTTTGATTGCGCCGTCGACGTCGCCGTCGAAAATGGCGCGCTGCAGCATGTTGATCCAGGGGCTGGAGTCGGAGTTGACCATGTCGGCGAAGTGATAAACCCACGGCACGTAGCCGATTCCGATCGCCTTGGCGGTGACGACGACGCGCGGATCGGCGGCGAAATACTTATTGTCGGCGAGCGCCGGCCGCGATGGCAGGATATTGTTCTTGGCGAGGCCTTCGAGCTGGGCTTCGTCGGTTAGCTCCCAGGCGATGAACGCCTTGGCGATGGCGAGGTGCTTGGAGCCCTTCGGGATCGCGACGACGTCGCCGCCGACGAACGAGGACGTCTGGCCTTCCTTCACGCCGGGCAGGAAGGTGACGCCGAAGCTCATGTTCGGCACGTCGTGCTTGAGCTCGGACAGCAGGAAGCCGCCGGTGCCCTGAATGCCGATCTTGCCGGTCTTGAAGATCGAGGCGAAACTCGCGCCGCTGTCGGCCTGGGCGCTCTTCGGGATCAGCCCTTCGCTCCACATCTCCTTGAACTGTTCGAGCACTTGCTTGACGCCGTCGCCGGTCAGTGCGTCGTCTTGGCCATTGGCGGGCAGGATCTTCGAGCCCGCCGCGACCATCATCGGCGAGGTGGTGAAGATGTTGCAGCCGGGGCAGGCGCCGGAGAAATAGAAGCCGTAGATGTCGGGACCGAGCGCGCGGATCTTCTTCGCGTCCTCATGGATCTCGGCGATCGTGCGCGGCGGCTTCTCGGGGTCGAGCCCCGCCTGCTTGAACAGGTCCTTGTTCCAGACGAGGATCGAAACGTCGGGGGTGAAGCCGGCGCCGTAGAGCTTGCCCTGGTAGGTGGCGATGTCGACGTAGGCCTTGGCGACGGAGGCGAAGTTCGGATCGGCCTTCAGCTCTGCGGTGAGGTCTTCGAGGAAGCCGGCCTTCATGAAATCCGGCATGTAGATGAGGTCAAACGACACGAGGTCGGGAACTTCGTTGGCCTGAACGCCGGTGGCGAGCTTGGTGACCATCTGGGTGTCGGGGATCGTGGTCAGCTCGATCTTGTCGGGATGGGTCGAATTCCAGAGGTCGACCAGGTGGGCGGCGGCGTTGGTGCCGCTGGCGCGCACCCACATGGTCAGGTTGTCGGCGAAAGCACTGGAGGCGAAGGCCGCGGTCCCCATCAAGAGGGCGGCGAACGCGGCGCAGGTGGACCGCTTGTTCATGGCGTTTCTCCCGGGAAAACTCGAGGACAGTTCGTTCTCGAAAAAAGCTCTCCCATATTTGGGAAAAGCTTTTCCCAAAGACTGTAGCGCCGATGGCGAACGGCGGCAAGATCGGGATCGCCGAGCCGCCGGGGCAAGGCGCCGCAGCGCACGAAGCCGTTCGGTCTCACGCGAGTCCGGAGATAAATCAATGAATTAACGAAGAAGGTTCACACGCCGCGGCTGGCGCGGGCGCTTGTCGGAGGGGCGTTTGACGTCTTCAAGGTCGCGCTTCGTTCCGCCGCCTCAGCGGCCTCGCGACGGCCCGAGCAGGCGGTCGAGGATCCTCTCCTCCAGCCGGCCGAATTCGGGCGAACCGCGCAGGCGCGGCCGCGGCGGCGCGACGTCGAGGTCCAGCGCGACGGCGCCGCCTTCGAGCAGCACGATGCGATCGGCGAGGGCAATCGCCTCGGCGACGTCGTGGGTGACAAGCAGGGCGGTGAAGCCCTCGCGCCGCCACGCCGTTTCGAGCAACGACTGCATTTCGATCCGCGTCAGCGCGTCAAGCGCGCCGAGCGGCTCGTCGAGCGCGAGCACGCGCGGCCGGCTGACCAGGGCCCGCGCCAGGGCGACGCGCTGCTTCTGGCCGCCCGACAGGGTCGCCGGCCAGTCGGCGGCGCGGTCGGCGAGTCCCACCGCCGCGAGCGCTTCGAGAGCGCGCCGCCGCGCGTCCGCTTGGCGCCGCCGTGCGCCGAGGCCGACTTCAACATTGGCGATGACGTCCGCCCACGGCAGCAACCGCGGCTCCTGGAACATCACGCGCGGAGCGACGTCGGCGCCGCCATCGAAGTCGATCGCGCCGGCGTCGGGCGCATCGAGGCCGGCGATCAGCCGCAGCAGCGTGCTCTTGCCGCAGCCGCTGCGGCCGATGACGGCGACGAACTGGCCGGCGGCGATGTCGAGGTCGAGCCCGCGCAGCACCTTCTTGTCGCCGAACGCCTTGACGATTCCGCGCAGTTTGAGAGACGCGGCGGGGGCGTCTGCAACGCCGCGCTGCGAAACGGTTGCGGCCAGGCTCATGACGTCAATCTCCGTGCAGGGCCGGACGCCAGGCGAGGCAGGTGCGTTCGAGCGCGCGCACAACCACATCGGCAAGCTTGCCGAGCAGCGCGTAGATCACGATCGCCAGCACGATGACGTCGATCTGCATGAATTCGCGCGCCTGCATCGCCATGTGCCGACGCCGGACTGCGCCGCGATGGTCTCGGCGACGATCAGCGTCAGCCACATGATTCCCAGCGCGTAGCGCAGGCCGACGAAGATGGAGGGTAGGGCGCCGGGCAGGATGACGCGGCGAAACAGCTCGAAACGGCGCATGCCGTAGCTCCTCGCCATCTCGACGAGCTGCGGATCGACCGAGCGCACGCCATGCAGCGTGTTGGCGTAAATGGGGAAGAACACGCCGAGCGCGACGAGGAACAGCTTCGCCGCCTCGTCGATGCCGAACCAGACGATGACGAGGGGAATCAGCGCGAGGTGAGGAATGTTGCGCGCCATCTGCAGGGTCGTGTCGGTGACGCGGTCGCTCAACCGCGAAAGGCCGTTGGCGAGCCCGAAGGCGAATCCGATCGCGCCGCCGACGACGAGGCCAGCCAAAGCGCGCAGGAAACTAACCTCGACGTTGCGCGGCAAGTCGCCCGACAGCGTCAGCCGCCAACCGGCGGCGAGAACGGCGAGCGGCGAGGGTAGCAACGATTCCGACAGCCATCCGAGCGACGCGCTCGCCTGCCAGACGAAGACAAGAAGCGTCGGGGCGATCCAACCGATGGCGGGAGCGAGCCGGCGTTTGAAGTCGAGGCGAAGCGCGAGCCGCGACGTTCGCAGCGGTTGCTGCAGGCTGGTTGCGGCGTCGGCCATGTGGTTGGTCTTTCCACTTGTGGTCGGCAGGAGGATCTCGGCGGCCGCCGCAGGAGGCCAGCGGCGGCCGCCGACGCTCGGGATTACTCGGCGGCGATCGCCGGCCGGAACGCGCCGACGCCGAACTCGCCGGGCGCCGTGCCGTGGTTGAAGCGATTCGCTTCGCCGATCCCGAGTTCTGGAAACAGGAGTTCTGCGACTTTGTAGGCTTCTTCGAGATGGGGGTAGCCGGAGGCGATGACGGTCTCGATTCCGAGCGCCTGATATTCGCGCAGGCGCGCTGCGACTGTCTTGGGGTCGCCGACCAGCGCGGTGCCGGCGCCGCGTCGCACGAGGCCGATGCCGGCCCAGAGATTGGGCGCGATCTCGAGCCCGTCGCGTCGCCCGCCGTGGTGAAGGGCGGTCATCCGCCGCTGGCCGACAGAGTCGGAATCCTCGGCGAACTTCTTCTGCGCCGCGGCGATCGCCTCTTGGGAGAGGTTGGCGATCAGCTTGTCGGCGACACCCCAGGCCTCGGCCTCGGTTTCGCGGACGATGAGATGGAGGCGGATGCCGAACTTGACCACGCGGCCGCGCGCCGCCGCCCTTACGCGTACCGCCTCGATCTTTTCGGCCACCTGCGCCGGCGGCTCGCCCCAGATTAGGTAGACGTCGACCTGATCGGCGGCAAGAGCGAACGCCGGCTCAGACGAGCCGCCGAACCAGATCGGCAGTTTGGGCTGCACGGTCGGGAACAACAGCTTCGCGCCCTTCACCTGCACGTAGCGGCCCGAATAGTCGACCGTCTCGCCGGCCAGCAGTCGGCGATAGACTGTCAGAAATTCTGCCGCATGGGCGTAGCGATCGTCGTGCGAAAGAAAGATGCCCTCGCTGGCGAGCTCTTTGGGGTCGCCGCCGGCGACGACGTTGACCAGGAACCGGCCGTTGCTGATGCGGTCGAGCGCCGCAGTCTGCCGCGCGAAATGAGTCGGAGTCGCGAGGCCCGGCCGCAGCGCGGCGAGGAAGCGCAGCCGCTCGGTGTGCGACGCGAGCGCGGCGGCGACGATCCACGGGTCTTCGCAATGAGAGCCGACCGGGATCAGCGCGCCGCCGAAGCCGAGCCGGTCGGCCGCCTGGGCGATCTGCTTGAGGTACGAGAAGTCGGCCGGCCGCGCCCCCTTGTCGCTGCCGAGATAGGCGCCGTCGCCGCTGACGGGAATGAACCAGAAGACGTCCAGCGGTTTGTTTGCTGTGCTCATGATCAGGCCTCGTGGGTCTCGTGGACTTTCAGGCGGTCTGCTTCCAGAACCAGACGATGTCGCGCACGACGATTGGCGCCGGGATCAGGCCGAGCCGCTGGAAGCGGTCAGCGACCGCCTGCTGCTGAGCGACCACGGCGTCGGTCAGCGGCCCGAAGCTGAATTCGGCGCGATCGACCGAACGCTTCTGCGCCGCGAGGTCGACGCCGCTTGCTTCCGCCCACAGGGCTGCGGTCTCGTCGCGATGCTCGCCGGCCCAGCTTGTCGCCTTGGCGATTTCTTCGTTGACGGCGGCGACGATGTCGGCGTGCTTGGCGAGGAAATCGCGGTTGGCGAGGAAGAAGCTGTTCTGCACCGTCGCCTTGGGGTCGATCGGCAACGGCCGCGCCTTCTGCTTCAGCTCGGCGATGGCGTAGAACGGGTCCCAGATCGACCAGGCGTCGATCGCGCCGCGCGAGAACGCCGAGGCGGCGTCGGCGGGCGCGAGATAAACGGGCTCGATGTCGGCCCAGGCGATCGCCTCGCTCTCGAGCGCCGAGACGAGCAGATTGTGCGCGCTCGAGCCCTTGGCGACGCCGATCTTCTTGCCTTTAAGATCGGCGAGAGCCTTGGCTGGAGAGTCGGCGGGGACGACGATCGCCTGGCCGTATCCGCGCGCCGGGATGGCGGCGACATAAGCTATTGCAGCGCGCGCGGCCTGGGCGAAAATCGGCGGCGCGTCGCCGGTGTAGCCGTAGTCGACGGCGCCGGCGTTGACCGCTTCGAGCAGCGGCGGGCCGAAGGCGAACTCGACCCATTTGACCGTCACGCCCTGCGGCTCGAAGTGCTGCTCAAGGCGTTTCTGCGCTTTCACCACCAGCGGGATCGCGGTTTTCTGGTAGCCGATCCTCAGTTCGCGCGGCGCGTCGGCGCGGGCCGGCGCCGCGCCGGCGACCGCCAGCGAGGCGGTCGAGATCAGAAACGTTCTCCGATTCATCGCAAACCCCTTGTATTTCAAGTGGCGCCACCCATTCGGCGCTTGCCTCGCGTCAAACAATGATGTATGTCTATCAAAATTATCAACTAACAAATTCGAGGCTGCCCATGACACGAAGCTTCGACGCCGTTTCACCGACGATCAGGCGAATCTCCCGCGTGCGCGCCGCGTCCGGCGCGGCGTGGCGGCGCATCGGCGCCTGGAGCCGAAAGATCGTCGCCGCGCTGCGAGATCCCCAGCCTCAGTCGCCGGAAGACTACGAGCGAGAATTGCGCGAGCGTGTCTTCCATCCGCCGCAGGCGTGACCTCGACGACCGCGCCATGCCCACAGACGATTGACGAGGGACTTTCGCATGACCGTGTTGGCTGCCGTCGACGCCTTTCGCCGGGCCTCTCCAAGCGGAACCACGCTTGTCGAAGCTGACGTCGATGCGTTTCGCGCCGCCATGCGCCATCTCGCGAGCGGCGTTTGTCTCGTCACCCGCAGCGCCGGCGGTGTGCGCGCAGGCATGACTGCGACTGCGGTCGCGTCGCTCTCGCTCGATCCGCCGACGCTGATCGTCTGCGTCAATCGCGCGGCGTCGATTTACGCCGGCCTGACGCCCGGCGCCGCCCTCGGCGTCAGCGTTCTCGGCGCCGACCATCGCGAATTCGCCGAGCGTTTCGCCGGACGGACCGGCGAGGAAGGCGCCGAACGGTTTCGCGAGGGCCGCTGGCGAATCGCGCCGAACGGCGCGCCGCTATTGTAGGACGCGCTCGCCGCGTTCGCGTGCGAGGTCGAAGAGATCGTCGAGCGTAACACTCACGCCATCGTCATCGGCCGCGTCAAACACGCCGCGACGGCCTCAGGCGGCGGCGCGCTCGTCTACTGGCGCGGCGGTTACGATCAACTGGGCTGGAGCGACGACGAACTGGCGCGCGCAACCGGCCTGTCGCCGCAAAACGCGCGCCGCTGAGGCGAGGTCGCGTCAAACGGCGCTTCGCGCGACGAGGCCTCGTCGCTGAATTTCCGATTGACGCCCGTTAAGCGCCCGCCGAGCCGCGCGACGAGCCGGGGATTGACAGCCGTCGCGCCCCGCGCGCCATTGCGCCCTGGCGGCTATGTTCGGCCGCTCGGCTGAAGCCTCGAAGCACCGCTCGCCGCCTCAGGAAGGCGGACGGGCGCGCTTCGCTCGGCGAGGCCCCACATTCCGCCAGACGAAAGGCGAAACGATGTTGAAGCTCAACGACCCGTCGCTGTTGCGCGACCGCGCCTATATCGGCGGCGTCTGGGCCGAGACGGCGAATCGCAAGGCGGTCTACAACCCAGCCAACGGCGCGCTGATCGCCGAAGTCGCCGACGTTGGCGTCGCCGGCGCGCGCGCGGCGATCGACGCCGCCGCGGCGGCGTTTCCCGCCTGGTCGGCCAAGACCGCGCGCGAGCGCTCGGCGATCCTCCTCGAGTGGAACCGGCTGATGCTCGACAACGCCGACGACCTCGCACGCATTCTAACCGCCGAGATGGGCAAGCCGTTGGCCGAAGCGAGAGGCGAGATCCTCTACGGCGCGAGCTTCGTCGAATGGTTCGCACAGGAAGCGCGGCGGGTCTACGGCGACGTGATTCCCGGCCATCTCGCCGACAAGCGCATCCTCGTCCTCAAGCAGCCGATCGGCGTCGCGGCGGCGATTACGCCGTGGAACTTCCCCAACGCGATGATCGCGCGCAAGGTCGCGCCCGCTCTTGCCGCCGGCTGCACGTTCGTCTCGCGCCCGGCCGAGCTGACGCCGCTTTCGGCCCTGGCGATGGCGGCGCTCGGCGAGCGCGCCGGCGTTCCCGCCGGCGTCTTCAACGTCGTCACCAGCGCCGACGCGTCTGGCGTCGGCCAGGAATTCTGCGCCAACCCGAAAGTGCGCAAGATCTCGTTCACCGGCTCGACGCGAGTCGGCTCGATCCTGATGCGCCAGAGCGCCGACGGCATCAAGAAGCTCAGCCTCGAGCTCGGCGGCAACGCGCCGTTCATCGTCTTCGATGACGCCGATCTCGACCAAGCGGTCGAAGGCGCGTTGATCGCCAAGTTCCGCAACGCCGGCCAGACCTGCGTCTGCGCCAACCGCATCTATGTACAGCGCGGCGTATTCGAGCCGTTCGCCGACAAGCTCGCCACGGCGGTCGCTAAGCTGAAGGTCGGCGACGGGGCCGAGCCGGGCGTGCAGATCGGTCCGGTGATCTCGCCCGCGGCGCTGGCCAAGATCGAGGCGCACGTCGCCGATGCGCTGGCGCACGGCGCCAAGGCGGCGGTCGGCGGCAAGCGCCATCCGGCCGGCGCGTTGTTCTATGAGCCGACCGTGCTCGTCGGCGCCGACGCGACGATGAAACTCGCGCGCGAGGAAACCTTCGGCCCAGTCGCGCCGCTGTTCGCCTTCGACACGGTCGAGGACGTGATCGCGATGGCCAACGACACCGAATTCGGCCTTGCCTCCTACTTTTACGCGCGCGATCTCTCGCGGGTGTGGAAGGTGGCGGAGGCGCTCGAATACGGCATGGTCGGCGTCAACACCGGCCTGATCTCGACCGCCGAGGCGCCGTTCGGCGGCGTCAAGGCGTCGGGAATCGGCCGCGAAGGATCGAAATACGGCATCGACGAATATCTGACCCTCAAATACGTCTGCCTGTCGGTCTAAGTCCGCGTTCGTTGCGACCGCTATTCGTCGTCGAGCGTCGGCGCGTCGGCGGCGAAATCGAGGAACAGGCCGAGGCACAGCAGCCAGAGGGTCGCGACCGCCGTCATCGCCGTCTCTCCGCGTTGGCGCTCATTCCGCGGCGACGCGCGCGGCGCGGGCGCGCGGCGGTTGGCGGCGTTCGCCGGCGCGGGCGAGGCTGAAGCGGCCGGTCAATCGGTCGAGCTCGTTCGCCTGCGCGGCGAGCGCGCGCGCAGCCGCCGTGGTTTGTTGCGCCATTTCGGCGTTGCGCTGGGTCGTCTGATCCATTTGCGACACCGCGCGATCGACCTGCTGCAGCGCGCTCGCCTGCTCCTCGGCGCTGGCGGCGATGGAGGAGACGACGTTGTCGATCTCGACAACCTGAGCGACGATGCGTTCCAGCGCCTTGCCGGTCTGCCCGACGAGGTCGACGCCGAGGCCGACCTGGGTCGCCGAAGACGAAATGAGCCCCTTGATCTCCTTCGCCGCTTCGGCCGAGCGTTGCGCCAGCGCGCGCACTTCCGAGGCGACCACGGCGAAGCCGCGCCCCGCGTCGCCGGCGCGCGCCGCCTCGACGCCGGCGTTGAGCGCCAGCAGATTGGTCTGGAACGCGATCTCGTCGATGACGCCGATGATGCGCACGATATGCTTTGACGATTGCTCGATGCCGCCCATCGCCGCGATCGTCTGCCGGACGATCTCGCCGCTGCGCTCGGCGTCGCCCTTGGCCGCCGAGACGACCTTGTGCGCCGCGCCGACGACTTGAGCGGTCTTCTTGACCGTGTCGGTGATCTGGTCGACCGCCGACGCGCTCTGCTCGAGGTTTGCCGCCTGGCCCTCGGTGCGGTTCGACAATTCGTCGATCGCGCCGGAAATCTCGGCGGCGCCGCCGCGGATCGTCGCGACGACGTCCGCGATCGCGCCCATCGCCGAGCGCAACGCCTCGGCGGCGGTGTTGAAGTCGAGGCGCAGCCGATCGGCCTCGTCGCGCAACTTGGTTTCGACCCGCGCCACGAGGTCGCCCTTGGCGAGTTCGGCGAGTCCAGCGCCGAGCGCGGCGACGACCGTCTCCAGCCGTTCGGCGGCGCGCGCGCGCTCGGCGGCGATCGCCGCCTCGGCTTCCTTGACCGCGGTCAGATCCTGCAGCGTCTCGACGACGCCGATCACGGCGCCGGCGGAGTCGCGCACCAGGTCGGCGTCGATCGCCAGATAGACGCGCGCGCCGCGCGGCAGGTCGCACCAGTTCTTGGCTTGCAGGCGGTCGCTGCCGCCGCCGTCGCCTTGCGCGGCGTAAAGCGAGCCCACTTTCGCCGCGCCCCCTTCGAGCGCGAGGTCGGCCAGGCACGGACGCGCCGCGAGGTAGAAGCCCTTCCAATGATCCTTGGTCCCGATCACCTTGGCCGCCTCGAGGCCGGTCAAGCGGGCGCAGGCGTCGTTCCAGACCGCGACGCGGCCGTTGCGGTCGAGGACGAATGTCGCCACCGCCATCTCGTCGATGACCCGCGCCGCGTGCCGACGGAGATCAGACCGGTCGCCGCCAGTCTTGCCCTTGCTGGGCCTGCGGATTGCCGCGATCGCCTGCCTGAAGCGGGAAAGAACCATGCTCGGAGCCCTCGCTGAGCCGGACCGCTGGAACGCGACGACGCTGCAAGACGTGACGAAAAATGCCGCGGCGCAGGCGTCTCGCCGCCGTCCGCGCCCCTTTTGGACGTCGCCTTGCCGGCTCTCTGAGGAGGCTGCGCGACTGACGCTGATCGCTAGTGGGCGGAGCTTGCCTCAGACTGACGAGGGCTCCGGCGACGTCGGAACCCGCGGCAAAGCGGCGCGCCCGCGCGCGCGCCGGCGCGCGTGCGAGGACTGCGCCGGCAGATAAAATCATTGTGTGCGCAGGGCGTTGGCCTTGCAGGGACGCCGCAAGGACGCCCCCACTAGGCGCATTGCTGCAATGCGGCGTATTCGATTGCCGAATGGCGCCGTTTGTGGCAAGAGCCCGCTCACTTAACGAATCCCACGAGGCGGAATGTCGTTTTTCACTAGCAACCGATTTCAGGACCGTCAGGCCGCCGCCGCCGAGGCGCGCAAAGCGATGGCGGAGAAGTTTCTCTCCCGCCCGAAATACGACCCCAACGATCCCGCCGTGAAGGAACGCGAGGCCAAACGCCGCGCGGTCCTTGAAGCGCGCGCGGCGCGCGAGGTGGAGCGTGAGCGCCGTCGCGCCGAAGCCGCGGCTGCCGAAGCGGCAAGGCTCGCCGCCGAGGAAGCGGCTCGGGTCGAGGCTTTGCGCCAGGAGGCGCTCGCCCTCGAGGCCGCCGAAAACGCTCGTCGCGCGGAAGAGGAGCGGCTCGAATATGAGCGCAAACTCGATCGCGACGCTCGCTACGCCGCCCGCAAGGAGCGCAAGAAGAAGGCCAAGAGCCCCTTCGAACGCTACCGCTGAGTCCTTTGTTGATCGCCGGTCGCGACTGGGGCAAATAGAGCCCCCGAGTCGGCGAACGCGGCTTTCTTCAATGGGACAGCGTTAGAATGGCGAAACCTCTACGGGTCGGCCTTGCGGGCGTGGGCACCGTCGGCGGGGCGTTAGCGCGCCTTCTGCAGCGGCGGCGGGGCGACCTGAGCGCGCGTACGGGACGCGACATCGCCATCGTCGCGGTCAGCGCCCTCAGCCGGAGCGAATGCGGCCCCGGCTTGGAGCAGGCCGCCTTCTACAACGACGCCACCGCACTGGCCGCGAGCGCGGACATCGACGTCTTCGTCGAAGCGATCGGCGGCGCGAACGGGCCGGCTTACGCCGCCGCGCGCGCGGCGTTGTCGCGCGGCCTGCCGATGGTGACCTCCAACAAGGCGATGATCGCCGCGCACGGTTTCGAGCTGGCGACGCTTGCCGAATCCCACGGCGCGGCGCTCGCCTTCGAGGCGTCGGTCGGGGGCGGCATTCCGGTCATCAAGACCCTGCGCGAAGGCCTGGCGGGCAACGAAGTGCGCCGCGTTTCGGGCATTCTCAACGGCACCTGCAATTACATCCTGTCGCGCATGGAAAGCGATGGCCTGTCGTTCGACGCCTGTCTCGCCGAAGCGCAGAAGCTGGGCTACGCCGAGGCCAATCCGACCTTCGACATCGGCGGCTTCGACACCGCCCACAAGATCGCCATTCTCGCCTCGCTTGCCTTTGGCACCAAGATCGACGCCGACGCCGTTTCGGTCGAGGGCATCGAGACGATTACGCTTGCCGACCTCGCCGCCGCCGACGAACTCGGCTACCGCATCAAGCTGCTCGGCGTCGCCGAGCGCACCGCCAAGGGCGTCGAACAGCGCGTCCATCCGACCATGGTCGCCAAGTCCGAGCCGCTGGCGCAAACCATGGGCGTTCTCAACGCGGTGTCGATCGACGGCGACGCGATCGGCGCGCTGACGCTGGTCGGGCCCGGGGCGGGCGGCGACGCCACCGCCTCGGCGGTCGCCGCCGATATCTGCGACATCGCGCGCGGCCACGTCGGGCCGGCGTTCGGCCGGCCGATCGCGGCGCTGGTCGAGGCCGAGCGCGTGCCGATGCAGCGCCATGAGGGCGGCTATTACGTGCGCATGTCGGTCGTCGACCGGCCCGGTTCGGTGGCGGTGATCGCCAAGCGGATGGGCGAGCGCAGCATTTCGCTCGAAGCGATCATGCAAAAGCGGTCGGACGCCGGCGCACCGGCGAGCGAGTTCGTGCCGGTGGTGCTGATCACCAAGGCCACCACCGAAGCCTCGATCCGTGAAGCGCTGGAACTGGCGGTCGGAGACGGCGTGGTGCGCGAGAAGCCGCAGGTGATCCGCATCGAGCGGGCCTGAGGGCTGCGCTCGCCGTCTCTTTTCTGAGCGTTGAGGAGAAGAGTCCCTGTGATGCGGCTCGACGACGGGAAGCTGATCGCGCTCGCGCGATCCGTGATCGAGGCGGACCAGAAGGCGGTTCACGCCGCGCTCGAAGCGGTGGACGAGGAGTTTATCCAGGTCGCGAGGCTTCTCGCCGGCGCCGAAGGGAAGGTGCTGGTCACCGGCAGCGGCACCTCGGGGGCGATTGCCGCGCGGGCTGCGCACATGCTCTCGGTTTGCGGCTGTCCGGCGTTCTATCTTCCGCCCGACGACGGCCTGCATGGCGGGTTGGGCGTACTGCAGCGGAACGATCTTCTGATTGCGTTGTCGAAGGGCGGCGGTTCGGCGGCGCTGAACGAATTCTGCAGCCGGGCGAAGTCGCTCTGTCGGGCGGTGATCGCCATCACCGCTGCGCCGAAATCCGCGCTGGCTGGGATCGCCGACCATGTCGTCGCGCTGAAACTCGAGGATGACGCGGATCTCGGCGGCGTCGTCGCAACCGGCAGTTCTCTCGCGACTGCCGCCATCCTCGACGCGCTTTGCGAGGTCGCGCGCGTCTCGCGCGGCTACGACTGGCGGCGTCTGCTCTTTACCCATCCATCGGGCGCAGTCGGACGCGACGCGGCCCAAACGATTGAGCGCCTGATGCGGTCGCCGACCGAGGAATGACGCGGTCTGGGCTGTTGTCGCCGACGTCGCGCCCGCCTCGAGGCGCGAGTCGCCAGTCACGCCGCGACGTCGTCGACGTCTTCGGGGTCGCCAACGCCTCGGTCGTTTGCGCCAGAACGTCTCGCTCGAAACGATCACGCAAAGGCGCTCACACACGGGCGCGCCGGCGGCGAGAGGCAGCAGGCGATCCGTATCGAGCAGGCCTAGCTCGGGTCGAGCAGGCCGAACAGGCTCACCAGCGCGACGACCGCCGCGCCGAGGACGAGCTCGGCGACGCAATTTCGTGTCAAGGCGCGTTGCGCTGTCTCCTTCAGCGCCAACTGCGGCGCGAGGACATAGCGGTTGAATAGCGCCAGCGCGACCATCGTCGCGACCAGGGCGAGCTTGGCGGCGAGCAGCGCGCGATAGGGCGTCGTCGGCGCCAGCGCGCCGAGACCGCCGGTCAGCGCGACGTTGACGATCCCCGTCAGCGCGATCAGTGCGACGTCGAGCTGCCCCCAGAACGAGAATCGTCGCATCGCCGTCGCCGCGGCTACGCTCAGGCGCAGGTCGCGATAGGCGCTGAGGCTGAGCGCGAACATCGGCAGACCGCCGAACCACGCCGCCGCCGCGAGCAGATGCAGCGCGTCGTTGGCGCGATGGAGGGCGCCGACGGCGCCGGCCTGCATCGCCGAGTGGCCGACGAGGCCGAGGCTCGCCAGTTGCAACGTCGCGCCGACGACGAGGAGCTTCAGCGTTGGGCCGCCGCGGCCGAGCGCCAGCGCGACGACGAGCGCGGCGGCGAGGCCGAGACGCCACAGCCAAACGGCGCCGAACTGAGTGTCGGTCAGAACCGCGCCGATCGCTTGCGGATCGACCAATGCGCTCCAGTCGCCGGCCATTGACGCCGACTCGAGCGCGAGCCAGGCGAGCGCGCCAAGCGCAGCGATCGGGATCGTCGCCGCCGCGATGGCGCGCGTCGCCGGGGCAAGCGCGCGCGAGAGATCGGGCGGCGCCAACGCGGCGACAAAGGCCGTCGCGCCGAACAGCGTCATCGCCGCCGCGAAATGGGCGAAGCGGCAGAATGCGAGCGCCGCCTCCATCGCGCGCTAACTCGCCGTCGCGCCGCCGCTCACATCTTCATCCCCTTCATATCCATGCCCTTCATGTCGCCGCCGGAGGCGCCGATTCCGACGACCGGGAAATCGACCGTCACCGCGCCAGCGCGCTCGAAAGTCAGCGTCAGCTTCGCCGTCTCGCCCTTGACCAGCGGATGCTTGAGCCCGGTGAGCATGAGGTGGTATGCGCCGGGCGTCAGCTTGACGTCGCCATGGGCGGGGATCGCCAGGCCGTCCTTCAGTTCGCTCATCTGCATCACGTTGCCCTGCATCGACATCTCGTGGATCTCGACGCTGGCGAAATCGGCTGTGCCGCCGGTCAGCTTGTCGGCGTCGCCGCCGGCGTTGCGGATCTCGACATAGGCGGCGCCGACGTCGGCCCCTTTCGGCGTCGCGCGCGCCCACGGCTTCTCGATCGTCAGGTCGCCCGCCTTGATTCCTTCGGCAAGCGCGGGCGCGGCGACCAGCGACAGCGCGAGCGCCGTGGCGATGGCGTGAAAACGAGTCATGCTTGAATCCCTTTCTGGTTGCGGATTGGCGGCGGCGCGTTCACGGCTTCACCGTGAACGAAAAGTCGCCTTGGGTATGATGGGTGTCGGTCGACACCGCGCTCCAGCGCACGGTGTAGACGCCGGGCGGTAGCGGTTTGGCAATCGGCGCGACGAAGACCGTCGCGTCGCCGGATTCGGTTTTCGCCGCGCCGAGCGCGATCGCCGCGCCGTCGGCGGCGGTCAGCGCAATCTTCGAGAATCGCGGCTCGACGCCTTCGCTGAACGTCAAGCGGATTTCGCTCGCCGACGCGACGGTCGCGCCGACGGCGGGCGTCGCCTTGACGAGTTGCGCATGGGCGTAGACCGCCGTCGTGGCGAGGGCGAAAGCGACGGCGAGGGCGGTTCGTTGCATGGTCTTGTGCATGTCGGGCCTCATCGGAACAGCGGTTTGCCGAGGGAATTGGGAAAGATGTCGTCGAAGAAGAAGTGCAACTCGGCGACCGCGCCGATGTTGCGGCCGCTGGCGCTGTTGATCGGGATCAGCGCCTCGACGGCGAGCTGCCACGTGTCGGCTTCGTAGATGACGCCCGGCTGGATTGTACCGGTGGTGATCTGCGTTCCGGGCGCGACATTGGCGATCGGAGTCGAGAAGGCGAATTCCGTCACCGGGACAAGTCGGCGCAGGAAGTCGTTGTCGATCTCGCCGACATGCGAATTGTAGTAGGGCAGGCTGTACTGGAGAGTGAAACCCCAGTTCAGCGTCGTCGGGTTTTGCGCTCCGTCGGTCCAGCTTTGGCCGGGGATCGCGGCGCCGAGCTGAGCGGTGATCGCCAGCGGTCTCAGAATATTGAGGCTCGCCGGCAGGTCGCCGAAGCCTTTGCCGACGTTGATCACCGGCGCATACGTGTTGAACGGGCTGTATTGCGCAGCCGTTCCCGTTCGGCCCCAGCTCACGTCGAAGCCGGCCGAGGCCATGAACTCGTGCTGAGCCAAGCACATGAAGGTGTACTTGAGCTCAGTGTCGAGCGCGTTCCAGCCGTAGCCGCCAGGGCTCAGCCACGAACCGCCGTCGCTGAACGACAGACCGAGCCCGGGCAGGATCGTCTTCGTCCAACTGAAGGTCGCGTCGAACTCGCGGGTGCCGTCGGCGCCTTGCGGTTGCCAGGTCAGCGTCGGCAGCGCCAGTTCGTCGCCGACGCCGGGATCGTCGATGCCGAGGGTTGCAGGAAAGATTCGGTCGCCGCACACGGCGTGCGCGAACGCAGGGGATATCCAGAGCGCCGCCGCAACGCCGAAACCGGCGCGCGTGGCGCTTCGCCAAGTCGCAGAAAGCATAGAGATTCGCCTTGAAATCGCGAGAAACGGTTGCGCGCGCCGTTGAGGGCGGCGCGCGGCGGATTTCACGTCAGGCGAAAGAGGGCGGGGCGCGCGGTTGGGCGAAGCGGATCGCGCTGGCGCGCGGCCGCAAGAAGTCGCGATGCGCCGGCGGCGGCCCGGCGACGATCGCCAACCGTTCGGGCAAAGCCGGCGGCGGCGCTTCGAGCAGGGCGGCGTACGAAGCGAACTGGCACAGCGGGCAACCAACGTCGCAACCGACGTGCTGGCGGCCCGGCGTCGACGACTCGTCGCTCTGCGTGCAGAGTACGGCTGTGGGGCCGAATGTCGCCTTGAGCTCCGCCGCGACGGCGGCGAGGTCATGCCGCGCCGACGGATGGTGATAGGGCAGGGCGACGAGCTGGGCGAAGACCGCGAACGCGGCAAGCAGCGTGGCGATGCGCGACGGCGCCCGCGCTGGCCGCACGCGGCGCCTTCCCGCTCCTTCTGCGCCCACGTTCTCCACGTGAAATCCCGTTTGCGCGGCCAAAGCCGCGCCAATTGGTCGATTTAGAGGCGACGTCGGAGCGCCTGTCAATTGGGCTCATACGGATTTGCGCGCGCTATCGCGCCCGTTTATTGCTGTGGCGCAATGAATCGAACTGGGGGCACGCGCGGCTACGTCGCCGACGAAGCGGCGCGCCGCAAACGCACAGCGTGAATGCAATATCGCAGCCTCTTCAGGCGGCGCGACCGGTCAAAGTCGGCCATGCGCCGAACGACATGCGGCTGCTCGCCGTTTTGCTGATGTGCGCGGCGACGGTGTGTTTTTCCGGAATCGATTCTTCGGCCAAATGGCTCGGCATGCGCGTGCCGGAGGCCGAGGTCGTGTGGGCGCGCTACGTCGGCGCGGCGATCTTCAGCGTCATGGTCGCGCGGCCGTGGACGCGGCCGCAAACATTCCGCGCCAACCGGCCCTGGCTGCGGCTTTTCCGCTCGGCCCTGCTGCTCGGCTCGACTTACGCCAATTTCCTCGCGCTGAGGAAACTGCAACTCGCGGAAACGTCGACGATCGCCTTCTTGTCGCCGCTGCTCGTCGCGCTGATGGCTGGGCCGTGGCTGGGCGAGCGGGTCGGCGGCGTGCGCATGGCGGCGATTGCAGTCGGCTTTCTCGGCGTGGTGATCGCCACCCGGCCCGGCGCCGCGTTCCAGCCGATCGTCTTCGTGGCGATCAGCGGCGTCTTCTGCAACGCCGCCTATGGGCTCGCCACACGCATGCTGGCCGGGCGCGACTCGGCCGAGACGACGCTCGTCTGGACTCCGCTCGCCGGCGTGGTCGCGATGACGCCGTTGCTGCCGTGGTTCTGGGTGACGCCTCAGGAGCCGTTGGTCTGGGCGATCATGGCGCTAATGGGCGCCAGCGGCGCGTTCGGCCACTGGCTGATGATTCTCGCCCATCAGCGGGCTCCGGCCTCGGCGATGGCGCCATTCGGCTACACTCAGTTGTTGTGGATGATTATCATCGGCTGGCTGGTGTTTGGCGACACGCCGCCCGGCGCGACGCTGATCGGGGCCGGCATCGTCATCGGCTGTGGCGTCTTCCTCGCCTGGCGCGAGCGCAGCGGCAGGCGCTGAGGCGGCGGCGCTTGTGACCGCAGCGCGGTCGCCAATATGATGGTCTTGGTCGAAAAGACGACGATGGAGCGGATGACGGCGGTCGCGACAGACCCCAGCGCAGCGGCACCCCCCGCGACGACGCTGAGCGTCGAACCGGCCGAGCGCCTGGATCGGCCACAGGCGTCGTCGTCGCTGATCGGCGTCAATCGCTGGGTCGCGCTCGGCGCCGCGCTGTTGCTGCACGTGGCGATTCTCGTTCCGATCTGGCTGCAATTCGACTGGGCGCCGCGCCCGGCGCCGCCGAGCGAGGAAATTCCGGTCGAAATTGTCGTCGAACAGCCGAAACCGCCGCCCCAGCCGCAACCACAACCGTCATCCGAACCGGCGCCGCCGAAGCCGCCGATCGACCTCGAACCCGCCCATGACGCGCCACGCGCCGCAACCGAGGACAAGACGCCCCACGACGCCGCCGAGCCGCACAAGAACGCGGAGGCCAAGGCCGCTCCCGATCAACCGCAAGTCGGCGACAAGGCGGCCTCGAGCGACGCCGCCAAGCCGGTCGAGCGGAGTTCGGACCGTCAGGCGGAGGCGAAGGACGACAATGGGCCGCAAAAGGCGAGCGACGACCCGCTGGCGCTCGCCGAGCCGCCTTCGATGGCCGCCGTGGCGCCCGATACGCAAGTGAAGGTGGCGACGATGATCGGCCAGCCGCTGCCGACCTGGTCGAAGGGCAAACAATTCTCGACCTTCGACCCCGTGCCCGACGTTCAGTTCGGCGACGCCGCAGCGAGCCCGGTCGGCGGCGGCCAGGCCCAGACGACCTACCTGACGATCGTCTACGGGTTGATCATGAAACATCTGCGCATGACCGACCAGGTGCGGGCCGAGGCCGAGCAGGTCGTCGGCGCGATCTCCTTCGCGGTCGACGGTCACGGCGACATTCTGCAGCGCAGCGTGACCAAGCCGAGCGGCCTCAACGCGCTCGACGCGGCGGCGCTGGAGGCGGTGCGCGAAGCCGCGCCTTATCCGACGCCGCCGATGGGCATGCCGGTCGGGATGAAATTCACCTATGGAGGAAAGAGCGGGGGTTGAGGCGGGCGCGTCAACTTGTCATAAGGTCCGCCATGGCGAAGCCGAAATTCAAACCTCGCAAACAAGTGGCGGCGCTCGCCATCCGTCATGACCCGCTGGAAGGGCTGAGGGTCATGCTCGTCACGTCGCGCGGCACCAAGCGCTACGTCGCGCCCAAAGGCTGGCGGATGAAGGGCCGGCAGGACCACGACGCGGCGCAGATCGAGGCGCAGCAGGAAGCCGGCGTCATCGGCCGCATCCGCAAGAAGCCGATCGGCTTCTACGAATACTGGAAGCGTCTGAGCGACCATTTCGAGCTTTGTCGGGTCAAAGTGTTCCTGCTCGAAGTCGAGCGCCAGCTCGCCGACTGGAAGGAGCGCGGCCAACGAAAAGTCGCGTGGTTCGATCCCGACGAGGCGGCTGACCTGGTCGACGAACCGGGCATGAGCGCAATCATCCGCGATCTGCCGAAACGGTTGAAGGCGGCGCGCTAGGCGGTTTGCGTCACGCCGCCTTGGCGCAGGCCTGACAGAGGCCTTGCATCTCGACCATCTGCCGATGCGGCGCGAAGCCGGCGCGCTTGGCGGCGCGGGTCAACAGAAGCGTGACCTCGTCGTCCTCGATCTCGTCGCTGCGGCCGCATTTCTCGCACAGCAGCAGCACCCCCTGATGGGCGTGGCCGATGTGCTCGCACGGCGCATAGGCGTTGCGGCTTTCGATCTTGTGCAGGAAGCCGTGCTCGAGCAAGAACTCAAGCGCGCGGTAGACGGTCGGCGGCGCGACCGGCTTGCTCTCCTTGCGCGCCAGCGCGTCGAGGATCGCGTAGGCGCCGAGCGCGGCGCGGCTGTGGCCGAGGATGTCGAGCACGCTGCGTCGCGCCGCAGTCAGTTGCAAACCTTGCGCCGCGCAGTTGCGCTCCACTTCGGCCACCCAGGCCGTTCCGCTGGCGCGGGCGTGTCTTGCAGTCATGTCAACTCGCTTCCTTCGGCGCGAAGCGTAGCACGCGTCGCGTCTACCGTCGCGGGAGGGGCTTGCATCCTGCGATGTTATAACATAACACGTTGGCCGTCGCGCGCCAAGCGGCGCCTATCCGCTCCAGGAGATCGCAATGTACCGCAGCCTGCTCGCCGCCGCCGCCTTCGCCGCCGCCGCCTTCGCCGCCGCCGCGCTCGTCGCCGCGCCGGCGCTCGCCGACCCGGTGAAGATCGTCGCCGCCGAGAACTTCTACGGCGACGTCGCCAGCCAGATCGGCGGCGCGAATGTCGCCGTGACCAGCATCCTCACCAATCCGGACCAGGATCCGCATTTGTTCGAGGCGAGCGCCGAGACCGCCAAGGCGCTCGCCGACGCGAGGATCGTCATCGTCAACGGCGTCGACTACGACCCCTGGATGGAGAAGCTGCTCGGGGCCCACAAGGCCTCCGGCCGCAAGGCGATCGTCGTCGCGCAGCTTGTCGGCCGCAAGGCCGGCGACAACCCCCATCTCTGGTACGATCCCGACGCCGTGAAGGCGGCGGCCAAGGCTCTCGCCGCGGATCTCGATGCGATCGACCCCGACCACAAGGCGGATTATGACAAGGGCGAGGCGCAGTTCCTCGAATCGCTGAAGCCACTGGACGCCAAGATCGCCGACATGCGCAGGAAATACGCCGGGGCGCCGGTCACCGCTTCCGAGCCCGTCTTCGGCTATCAGGCCGGGTTGATCGGCCTGAAGGTCCTGAACGAGAAATTTGCGCTCGCGGTGATGAACAACGCCGAGCCGGGCGCATCCGAAGTCGCGGCGTTCGAAAACGATCTGAAGGGCCACAAGGTGAAGGCGATGCTCTATAACGCCCAGGCGAGCGAACCAGCGGTGGCGCGCCTGGTGCAGATGGCCAAGGACCACGGAATTCCCGTCGTCGGCGTCTCCGAGACCGAACCCGGCGGAACAAACTATCAGGCCTGGATGCTCGGGCAGCTCGACGCGCTCGACGCCGCGCTCGGCGGCGCGGCGAAGTGAGCGCTCTCCGCTTCGACGACGTGACCATTCGGCTCGGCGGCCGGGACATTCTCTCGGCCGCCAGCTTCGTCGTCGAAGACCGCGAATTCATCGGCATGCTCGGCGCCAACGGCGCCGGCAAGACGACGCTGATGCGCGCCGCGCTCGGCTTGGCGCCGGTCGCCTCGGGGACCATCAGCGTTCTCGATCGGCCGGTCACGCGCGGTCATTCGTCGATTGGCTATATGCCGCAGAACCGTGGGCTCGCGCCGGGCGTGCGGCTGACCGGCTACGATGTCGTCGCCAGCGCAGCGATTGGCGCGCGCTTCGGCTTTGGGCGGCTCGACAAGGCGATGCGACGCGAAATCGACTGGGCGCTCGATCACGTCGACGCGCGCGACCTGGCGCGCCGTTCGATCGGCGAACTCTCAGGCGGCGAGCGCCAGCGCCTGCTGCTCAGTCAGGCGCTGCTCGGTCGGCCGCGGCTGCTGCTGCTCGACGAGCCGCTGATCTCGCTCGACCCGGCCCACCAGAAGGGCGTCGTCGACATCGCGCGGCGGCTGCGCGACGAGTTGAAGGTCGCGATCGTCTTCAGCGCCCATGAGCTCAATCCGCTGGTCAACGCGATCGATCGCGTGCTCTATCTCGGCGCCGGCGCGGCGGTGATCGGCCCGGTCGACGAAGTCGTCACCGGCCCCGTGTTGTCGCGCCTTTACGGGGCCGAAATCGAGGTGGTGCGCATCAAGGACCGCTTTTTCGTCATGGCCGGCGACGTCGAAGTCGAGCGCGAAGCGCATCGTCACGAGCATGGACATGCGCACGATTACGGCGACGCGCATGTTTGACTACGACTTCATGCGCACGGCCTTCGCCGCCTCGGGCGTCGCGGCGGTTCTCGCCGGAACGGTCGGGTTCTTTCTCGTGCTGCGAGGCCAGACCTTCGCCGGCCACGCGCTGTCGCATGTCGGCTTCACTGGCGCGACGGGAGCGGTCCTGTTCGGGCTGTCGCCGCTCGGCGGCCTCGTCGGCTTCACGCTCGTCGCCGGGATCGCCATGGGGCTGTTCGGCGAGAAGCTCGCCGAGCGCGATGTGGCGATCGGCATGATGCTGTCGCTGGCGCTCGGACTCGGCCTGCTGTTCCTGCATTTCTACACCTCGGCGGCGACGCAGGCGGCGGCGCTGCTGTTCGGCAATGTGCTCGGCGTCGACAATTCGGCGTTACTGACCCTGCTGCTGATGGCCGCGGCGAGCCTCGCCGCGCTCGCCTTCATCCTGCGACCGCTGATCTTCGCCTCGCTCCAGGCCGAACTCGCCGAGGCGCGCGGCGTGCCGCTGCGCTTCGTTTCGGCGGCGTTCCTCGCCATCGTCGCGATCGCGACGGCGGAATGCGCGCAGATCGTCGGCGTGCTGCTGGTGTTCACGCTGATGGTCGGCCCCGCCGCCGCCGCGCAGAATTTCTCCCGCCGCCTCGCCGTCGGCGTCGCGCTGTCGGCGGGCCTGGCGCTGGCCGAAGCCTGGGGCGGCCTGACGCTTGCCTTCTACTCCGATTGGCCGACCAGCTTCTGGATCACCGCGCTGTCGGGGCTCGTCTATTTTACGAGCCTCGCGGCGCGGCGGCTCGCCGCCTGAAGGGGAGGGGGATGGCGTCGCAGTTCTTCCTTGGTGTCGAGCGGTCTTTCGCCGGCCGGCCGTGGCGGGCGCGGCTCGACGCGGCGGGGGAAGCGCGCGCGTTGGCGATGGCGCAAACGGGCGGCTGCGACGAACTGCTGGCGCGGGTGCTCGCCGGGCGCGGCATCGGCCTCGACGACGTCGTGCGCTATCTCGATCCGACCCTGCGCGCGCTGATGCCCGATCCGTTCACCCTCGCCGGCATGGATAAGGCGACGGCGCGGCTCGCCGATGCGGTCAAGCGCGCGGAAAGGGTCGCGATCTTTGCCGACTACGACGTCGACGGCGCGGCGAGCGCGGCGCTGCTCAGCGAATATCTCCAGGCCTGCGGCTGCGAGACGATCGTCCACATCCCCGATCGCGTCACCGAAGGCTACGGCCCGAACCGCGAGGCGATGGCCGCCTTCGCCGCGCGCGGCGCCAGCCTCGTCGTCACCGTCGATTGCGGCGCTGTCAGCCATGAGCCGATCGCCGAAGCGCGTCGGCTCGGCCTCGACGTCGTCGTCTTCGACCATCACCAGGCGCCGGAGCGGCTGCCCGACGCGCTCGCCATCGTCGATCCCAACCGCCAGGACGACCTTTCCGGGCTCGGCCATCTGTGCGCCGCCGGCGTCGTCTACATGGGTCTCGTCGCGCTGAACCGCGCTTTGCGCGACGGCGGCTTCTTCAACGGCAGCGCCGCGCCCGATCTCCTCGCCGGGCTCGATCTCGTCGCGCTGGCGACGGTCGCCGACGTCGTGCCGCTCGTCGGCCTCAACCGCGCCTTCGTCGCGCGCGGGCTGGCGATGATGCGTCAACGCAAGCGCCCCGGCCTCGCCGCCTTGTTCGACGCCGCCGGCGCCGACGGGCCGCCGCGCGCCTATCACCTCGGCTTCCTCATCGGCCCGCGCATCAACGCCGGCGGCCGCATCGGCGACGCGGCGCTTGGCGTCAAGCTGCTGACCACGCGCGACGAGGGTGAAGCGCGCAAGATCGCCGCCGAGCTCGACCGCCTGAACCGCGCGCGGCAACAGATCGAGATCGCGACGCTCGCCGAAGCCGAAGCGGAGGCGCTGTTGGCGCTCGGGCTCGAGGAGCGCGGCGCGGCAGTCGTCGTGGCGGGCGAAGGATGGCCGAGTGGAATCGTCGGTCTCGTCGCCGCGCGACTCAAGGAGCGCTTCGACCGGCCTGCCTTCGCGCTGGCGCTCAACGGCGCCGAGGCGACCGGTTCGGGTCGCTCGATCGCCGGCGTCGATCTCGGCCGCGTTGTGCGCGTCGCCGTCGATTCCGGCCTCGCGACCAGGGGCGGCGGCCACGCCATGGCGGCAGGAATCACGCTCGCCAAGACTCGCATCGGCGAGTTCCGCGCTTTTCTCGAAGAGAAGCTCGCCGAGCCGGTGGCGGCGGCGCGGGCGCGCTCGGGCCTGTCGATCGACGCGGCGTTGACGGCGGCCGGCGCGACGGTCGCGCTCGCGCAGTCGGTCGAGGCGGCGGGGCCATTCGGCGCCGGCAATCCCGAGCCGGTGTTCGCGCTGCCCCGCCACCGCCTAGTCGGCGTCTACGCCGCCGGCGTCGATCACCTGCGACTGCGCGCGGTCGCCGCCGACGGCGCAGCGATCGAGGCGATCGCGTTCCGCGTCGTCGGCAAGCCGCTCGGCGAGGCGTTGATTGGCGCGCGCGGCGCGAGCGTCCACCTCGCCGGCGCGCTGACGATCAACCGCTACGGCGGCCGCGAGAAGCCGCAATTGAGGTTGATCGACGCAGCCGAAGCCGCGGACTAAGAGGGGCGCGCTTTCTCAGCGCTCGCCATGGCCGGGTCAAGCCCGGCCATGGCGGCGGAGTTTTCTTGGGCGCTGCGTCGCAGCCAATCGGCGAGATCCGCCGCCGCGCGCGCCGACAGCGCGCGCTTGCGCGCGAAGCCGCGCTCCGGCCCGCGCAGGCGCTTGCCGTCGGCGTCGACGCGCGCCTCGTCGATCGGCGGGAACAGGCCGAAATTGACGTTCATCGGCTGGAACGAGCGTGGGCCGACGTCGATCGCCTCGATATGGCCGCCAGTGATGTGGTTGAGCAGCGCGCCAATCGCCGTCGTCGGCGGCGGCGGCGAGAGCGCTTCCCCCAGGCGTTCGGCGGCGGCGAAGCGGCCGGCGATCAGGCCGATCGCGGCGCTTTCGACATAGCCTTCGCAGCCAGTGATCTGCCCGCCGAATCGCAGCCGCGGCACCGCCTTGAGCCTGAGCAAACCGTCGAGCAGGCGCGGCGAATTGAGGAAGGTGTTGCGGTGCAGCCCGCCGAGCCGCGCGAATTCGGCCTTCTCCAATCCGGGTATGAGGCGGAAGATGCGCGCCTGTTCGCCGTATTTGAGCTTGGTCTGGAAGCCGACGATGTTGAACAGCGTGCCGAGCGCATTGTCCTGGCGCAGTTGCACGACCGCATAGGGCTTGATCGTCGGCGCGTGCGCGTTGGTCAGGCCGACCGGCTTCATCGGCCCGTGGCGCAAGGTTTCGCGGCCGCGCTCGGCCATCACCTCGATCGGCAGGCAGCCGTCGAAATAGGGCGTGCCTTCGAATTCGCGGAACTCGGTCTTCTCCGCCGCCAGCAACGCGTCGACGAAAGCGTCGTACTGATCGCGGCTCATCGGGCAGTTGAGATAATCGGCGCCGGTGCCGCCGGGTCCCGCCTTGTCGTAGCGCGATTGCGGCCAGGCGACGTCCATATCGATCGAATCGCGATGGACGATCGGCGCGATCGCGTCGAAAAAGGCGAGCGAATCCTCGCCGGTCAGCGCGCGGATGGAGTGGGCGAGCGTCGGCGAGGTCAGCGGGCCGGTGGCGACGATGACGCTGTCCCAGTCCTGCGGCGGCAGGCCGGCGATCTCGCCGCGCTCGATCCGGATCAGCGGCTCGCCCTCGATGGCCGCTTCGACCGCCGCCGAAAAGCCGTCGCGATCGACCGCCAGGGCCCCGCCGGCCGGCACCTGATGGCCGTCGGCGGATCGTATGACGAGCGAATCAAGCGCCCGCATCTCGCGGTGGATGACGCCGACGGCGTTGGTCTCGGCGTCGTCGGAGCGGAAGGAATTGGAGCAGACGAGCTCGGCGAGGCGCGCCGTGCGGTGCGCCTCGGTCCCGCGCTCAGGGCGCATTTCGTGCAGAATGACGGAAACGCCGCGGCGCGCGATCTGCCAAGCCGCTTCGCAGCCCGCCAGCCCGCCGCCGATCACGTGAATGGGCCGCATGCGCGGCTTGTCGCAAAGCGGCCCGAGTCCGTCAACCGCTTGGCGCCCGGACATGCGAACGCCCGCCGGGGGGAGGAACCGGCGGGCGTTGCAAAGCGTCGAGGGAGGACCGACGCCGCGGAAACATCCGGAGGGAAGGGAACCGGACGCCCCGAACCTGTTTAGGCGGCGAGCGCGTTGGCGACGACGAAGTGGATGTCGCCACGGCGGATGCCAATGTCGGCCAGCTCACGGTCGCTGAGCGAAGACAGCTCGCGAACCGCTTCACGATACCGGCGCCAAGCGTCGAACTTCTCGGTGATGGACTTGAGTGAGGTCATTTGACCCTCCTTTTCGAAACTGATCTGAGGAGCGCCGCTCAAATGCGACCGCCTCCGTCTGATGCAATGCAACATAGTGACGGGGGGCGAGTCGGAAAAGCGCTGATCTCGCCGGACAGCCATGCGCAATGCGCATATCGAGCGGGGTCGGTCCGATCCCGCCAAATGCTCGCCGAAACTGCTGGTTTGCGGCATGAAATGACATATAATGGCAAAACATAGGCGCCGATCGGCCTGCAAAAGGCATCTTTACCGGCTGTTCAGCATTGTGGATTTTTCATGACTGCCGTTTTGCACCGCAATGATTGATCAATCAGCGGGCCTGCTGATCCATCCGTCGCCGAGGCGCGCGCGTCGATTCGGGCGGCCGGTCCGCCGCGTCTTCGCCCTTTTTCCAGGTCGTAGGCGCTCATGCGAGCGCGTATGCTGTTTACCGCGCTTGATTTTGTCGCGCCGCGCGGCGACACACCCGGCTAGGCGCGCCGGGCGGCGCGATGTCTCAATGGGAGCCCGACATGGAAACCTTGATTGCCCGCGTCGCCGCGACCGCCGGCGCGAAACCGGACGTTGCGCGCAAGGCCGTTGCGCTGGTGCTCGATTTCATCGCCCGCGAAGCCCCTGACGACGCCGTCGCCGCCTTGCTCGCCAAGGCGCCGGAGTTGAAGGCGATCATCGCTTCCAGCGCGACGACCGGCGGCGAGGGCATGGGGCCCATGGTCCGGGGCCTCATGGGCACAGGCGCCGGCGCCATGGGCGGCGGCGGCCTGCTGGCGCTCGGCTCTGACCTGATGGCGCTCGGTTTCGACATGAATCAGATCCAGGCGGTCGGCAAGGAAGTGTTCGACTACGCCCGCGAGCACGCCGGCGACGACGTGATCGGCGAAATCGCCGGCGCCATCCCGGGCCTGGCCCAGTACATCTGAGTCGGGGGCAGGGGTGGGGGAAGCAGCGGCGCAGTTCGCGTCCTTCGGCGAGGCGGACTGGCGTCGCGCCGCCGAAGCGGCGCTCAAAGGCGCCGGCTTCGCGACGCTGATCTCACGCGCCGTCGACGGAATCGAACTGCAGCCGCTCTATCCGCGTCGCGAAGGTCCGCGCGCGCTTCGCAGCGGCGGAGGCTGGCGGGCGCTCGCTCGCCTCGACCATCCCGATCCCGCCGCCGCCAACGACCAGGCGCTCGACGACCTCGCCAACGGCGCCGACGGACTACAGGTCGTCTTCGCCGGCGCCGCGGGCGCCTATGGCTTTGGTCTCGGCAAGTCCGATTCGGCGACGTTGCACCGCGCCTTCGAGGACGTGCGATTCGACGCCGCCCGACGCTTCGAGCTCGATCTCGGGCCTAACGGCGAAGGCCAGGCGACCGGCATCGCGGCGCTTGTGGCGCGCAGCGGCGTCGCGCCGAAATCCGTCGACCTCGCTTTCGGCCTCGACCCGATCGGCGCGCTGGCGCGCAGCGGCCGCGCGCCGCGCCCGTGGAGCGCCGAGGCCACGGCGCTCGCCAAGGTCGCGTCATTCCTAGCCGCGCAGGGCTTCGCCGGGCCTTACCTCGCCGCCGACGCGCGGGCGGTCCACGCCGCCGGCGGAACGCCGGCGCAGGAGCTCGGCTTCGCGCTCTCGGCGGCGGTCGCTTATCTGCGCGCGCTCTCCGACGGCGGCTTCTCGCGCGAAGCGGCGGCGGCGGCGATCGGCTTCCGTCTCGCCGCCGACGCCGACGAGTTCTTCACCCTCGCCAAGTTTCGCGCCCTGCGCCTGATGTGGGGCCGGGTGCGCTCGGCCTGCGGCCTCGAGGCCGCGCCGGCGCGGGTCCATGGCGAAAGCGCCTGGCGGACGATGACCGCGCGCGATCCATACGTGAACGTGATGCGCGCAGCGACCGCGGCCTTCGCCGCCGGTCTTGGCGGCGCCGACAGCGTCAGCGTTCTGCCCCACACGCAGGCGCTCGGTCTGCCCGACGCGCTCGCGCGCCGACTCGCCCGCAACGCCCAGCTCATCCTGCTCGAAGAATCGCATCTCGGATTCGTCGCCGATCCGGCCGCCGGGGCCGGCGTGTTCGAGGCGCTGACGACGACGCTGTGCGAGCGCGGCTGGTCGGTCTTTCAGGCGCTTGAACGCGCCGGCGGCGCGCCGTCGGCGTTGCGCGCCGGGAAATTCCAGGCCGAAGTCGCGGAGGCGGCCGCGCACATCGCCGACGACGCGGCGCGGCTGAAGGCGCTGATCACCGGCGTCAGCGCCCATGCCGATCTCGCCGAAGCGCCGGTCGACGTCCTGCCGGCGACGCCGCCGGCCTTCGAATTCATCGGCGAGGCCTTCGCCGCGCCGCTCGCCCCGCTGCGCCTCGCCGAGCCGTTCGAGCGCCTGCGCGAACTCTCCGACGCGGCGCAAAAGCGCGACGGCGCGCGACCGAAGGCTTTCCTCGCCACGATCGGCCCGCTTTCGCAGCATGGCCGACGCGTCGGCTTCGCCCGCGACCTGTTCGAAGCGGGCGGCCTCGACACGGTCGCCGATTCTGGCGGCGACGACCCGGCGGCGTCGGCGGCGCGCTTCACGGCGAGCGGCGCGACGGTCGCCTGTCTCTGCGGCGACGACGAAAGCTACGCCACGCACAGTCCCACGTTTGCGCGCGCGCTGAAGGCGGCGGGCGTGCGCTGGCTGGCGCTTGCCGGTCGGCCGGGCGATGCGGCCAACGCCTGGCGCGAGGCGGGGGTCGACGACTTTCTCTTTGTCGGCGCGGACGCGGTGGCGGCGTTGCGGCGCGCCTGGGCGCGAATTTCGGCGGCGACCTAGCGCCGCGGCGGCCCGGCTGTTTTGAAGGACCGGCTGATGGGGGCGATTCCCGATTTCAATTCCATTCCCTTTGCCCCGTCGCCCGAGCCGGCGCGCGCGGCGCCGGGCGCGTGGACGAGCCCGGAGGGGATTGCGATTAAGTCGATCTACGATCCCGCCGATCTCGACGGTGTCGGGTTCCTCGACTCCTGGCCAGGGCTGCCTCCCTATCTGCGCGGCCCCTACGCGACGATGTACGTCAAGCAGCCGTGGACGGTGCGCCAGTACGCCGGTTTCTCCACCGCCGAGGAATCGAACGCGTTCTATCGCGCCAATCTCGCCGCCGGGCAGAAGGGCCTGTCGGTCGCCTTCGATCTCGCCACGCATCGCGGTTACGATTCCGACCATCCGCGCGTCGCCGGCGACGTCGGCATGGCGGGCGTCGCGATCGATTCGATCTACGACATGCGCACGCTGTTCTCCGGCATTCCGCTCGACTCGATGAGCGTGTCGATGACGATGAACGGCGCGGTGCTGCCGGTGCTCGCGCTCTACATCGTCGCCGCCGAGGAGCAGGGCGTGCCGATGGCGGCGCTGTCGGGCACCATCCAGAACGACATCCTCAAAGAATTCATGGTGCGCAACACCTACATCTATCCCCCTAAGGCCTCGATGCGCATCGTCGCCGACATCTTCGCCTTCACGGCGAAGCACATGCCGAAGTTCAACTCGATCTCGATCTCCGGCTATCACATGCAGGAGGCGGGCGCGACGCAGGACCTCGAGCTCGCCTATACGCTCGCCGACGGGATCGAGTATCTGCGCGCCGGCGTCGCGGCGGGCCTGAAGGTCGATGAATTCGCGCCGCGCCTGTCGTTCTTCTGGGCGATCGGCATGAACTTCTTCATGGAGGTCGCCAAGCTGCGCGCGGCGCGGCTGCTATGGGCGGAAATCGTCGCCGGCTTCGGCGCGAAGTCGGAGAAATCGCTGCCGTTGCGCGCCCATTGTCAGACTTCGGGCTGGTCGCTGACGGCGCAGGACCCGTTCAACAACATCGTCCGCACCCAGATCGAGGCGATGGCGGCGACGCAGGGGCACACTCAGTCGCTGCACACCAACGCGCTCGACGAAGCCCTGGCGCTGCCGACGCCGTTCTCGGCCCGCATCGCCCGCAACACCCAATTGTTCCTGATCGAGGAGAGCGGCACGACGCGCGTCGTCGATCCATGGGGCGGCTCGTATTACGTTGAGCGGCTGACCGCCGATCTCGCGGCGCGGGCGCGCGCGCATATCGACGAAGTCGAAGCGCTCGGCGGCATGGCCAAGGCGATCGAGCTTGGTCTGCCCAAGCAGCGCATCGAGGAGGCGGCCGCGCGCACCCAGGCGCGCATCGACTCCGGCCGGCAGACGGTGATCGGCCTCAACAAGCACGCCCCGCAAGTCGAGCGCGCGATCGACGTGCTGAAGGTCGACGCGGCGGCGGTGCGCGCGCAGCAGATCGAAAAGCTCGAGCGTCTGCGCGCCGAGCGCGACGAAAAGGCGACGATGGCCACGCTCGACGCGTTGACCGAGGGCGCGCGCGGCGGCGCCAACCTGCTTGCGCTCAGCGTCGAAGCGGCGCGCGCCAAGGCGACGGTCGGCGAGATCTCACTGGCGATGGAGAAGGCGTTCGGCCGCCACGTCGCCGAGGCGAAGTCGATTTCCGGCGTCTATCTCGCCGAGGCGGGCGAGGCGGACGACGCCAACCAGCGCGTCATCGCCATGACCCGCGCTTTCGCCGAAAACGAAGGCCGGCCGCCGCGCATTCTGGTGGCGAAGATGGGCCAGGACGGCCACGACCGGGGCCAGAAGATCATCGCTTCGGCGTTCGCCGACCTCGGCTTCGAGGTCGAGATCGGGCCGCTGTTCGCTACGCCCGAAGAAGTCGCGGCGCTGGCGGCGGAAAAGCGCGTCCACATCGTCGGCGTGTCGTCGCTCGCCGCCGGACATCTCGCGCTGGCGCCGGCGCTGAAGGCGGCGTTGAAGGCGGTCGGCCTCGGCGAGGCGCTGGTCGTCGTCGGCGGCGTCGTGCCGGAACAGGATTTCGCGGCTTTGCGCGCCGCCGGCGTCGACGCGATCTTTCCGCCCGGCACGGCGATCGCAGCATCGGCGCAGAGCCTGATCGAGCGGCTCAACGAGCGGCGCGGCTACGTCCAGCGCGGCGCCGCGTGACGCTGTCCCATTTCGGCGCACGACGGCGCCTTACGTAAGCGGCGCTCGGCTTGCGGCGCGCTCGTCCCAAATCATCTGGGCGAGCAATGGAACAAAACGTCGAAACCTTGATCGAACACGCGATCGCCAATACGCAGGTCTACCTACGCGCGCCTGGCGGCGACCGCCGCATTGCCCGAACCGGCCTGGAGCGAATCCTCGCTGACCTGGCGGAGCGCGCGCCAGACCATCCCGCACTGACCCGACTGGCGGCATTTATCGACGGCCTCCGCCAAGGCCTGCGTTAGCTGCGAGGGGGTCGCATTTGGTTTTACGCGGCCTTCATCCTTCGAGGCCGCTTCGCGGCGTCTCAGGAAGAAGGGCGTCGGCGGCAAGCGATTCCAAGCAAATACCGCGCTAACGTCCGTACAATCCCGTCAGCGTCGCTTTGGCCAAAGTGTGGAACTTCAGGTTTGAGCCGACTGCCGAACCGGAGGACTGTTCATCGGCGTCGAGCCTGGCGACGTCGAGCGCGAAGATGGTGAACTGATAGCGGTGCGGCTTGTCGCCCTTGGGCGGGCAGGGGCCGCCGTAGCCGGTCGTCCCGTAGCCGGTGCGGCTCTGCACCGCCCCTTTGGGCGCCGCAGCGCTCTTGGGGTCGCCGGCGCCGCGCGGCAAGTTCGCAACGTTCGGCGGAATGTTGAAGGCGATCCAATGCCAGAAGCCGCCGCTCGGCGCGTCGGGATCGTAGCACGTCAGCGCGAAGCTCTGGGTCTCGGGCGGCGCGCCCGACCAGCTCAGCGCTGGCGAGACATTGCCGCCGCCGCAACCGAACCCGTTGAATGCGTGGATCTTGGCGATGGGCTCGCCTTCCGCGATGTCGGCGCTTGTCAAGGTGAACCCGGCGGTCATCGTCCGCGCGCTCATCGGATTCTCCCGAATCCTCTTGTCCGCCGCGAGTGCGGCGGTTCGTCCGATTGTGCCGGCAACCTGCGCTGCGCGCAATCGACTGCGACAAGGCGATTTGACGCGGGCGCGAAGCCGAATGTATGACGAAAGCAAGCGCGACAAGAAGTGCGCTCGGTCGACGCGGAGGAAGCCGTGCGAGGGGCCAAATTCGCGCGAGCGGGTCGCAAACGCAATCTCGCGACGCGTTCCGGCGCGACGCTGCAATTCACCGAACTCGGCTTCGGCGCTGCGCCGCTCGGCAATCTTTACCGGCCGATGACGGAGAAAGAGGCGCGCGCGACCCTTGACGCCGCCTGGGCGGCCGGCTGCCGCCACTACGACACCGCGCCCGTCTACGGCCTCGGGCTTTCCGAGACGCGGCTGAACAGTTTCCTGCGCGCCAAGCCGCGCGACGCCTTTCTGATCTCGACCAAAGTCGGTCGGCTGCTGCATCTCTGCCGGCGCGAGGAACGTTCGTTTCAGGCCGGGTTCTTCGAGACGCCGTCGCGTCAGGCGAGCTTCGATTACAGTTACGACGGCGTGATGCGCTCGCTCGAGTTTTCGCTCGAGCGATTGGGGCTCGATCATATCGACATCGTCTACGCGCACGATGTCGACGTGTTCACCCACGGCAGCCGGGAAGCTTCGGACGCGCGCGTTCGCGAGTTCATGGACGGCGGCTACAAGGCGCTAACGAAGTTGCGCGAGAGCGGAGCGATTCAAGCGATCGGGGCCGGGATCAACGAATGCCACGTCGCCGAGACGTTGGCGCGCGCCGGCGACTTCGACGTGTTCCTGCTCGCCGGCCGCTACACCCTGCTCGAGCAAGAGGCGTTGCAGTCGTTCCTGCCGTATTGCGTCGACAAGAAGATCGGCGTGGTCATTGGCGGGCCGTACAACTCCGGTATTCTCGCCACCGGTCCGAAACGCGGCGCTTACTACGACTACAAGCCGGCGCCGCCGGCCGTGCTCGAGCGCGTGCGCCGAATTGAGACGATCTGCAAGGCCCACGGCGTAAAGCTCGCCGAGGCCGCGCTGCGCTTTCCGCTCAGCCATCCAGCGATCGTCAGCGTCATTCCAGGCGGCCAAAAACCGGGCGAAGTGCGTCGCAATGCTGAGATGCTCGGCGCCCAAATCCCTGCGGCGATGTGGCGGGCGCTGAAGGCCGATGGCCTTTTGCGCGCCGACGCGCCGACGCCACGATAAAGGAGCGAACCATGTTGAAAACGATCGATCCGCTGCTCGGGCCCGACCTTCTCTACGTCATGCGCGCCATGGGCCACGGCGACGAATTGGCGATCGTCGACGCCAACTACCCCGCCTATTCCGCCGGCCCTGAGGTCGTCAGGATCGACGTCGACGCGGTGCGCGCGCTCGACGCCATCCTCAGCCTCTTTCCGCTCGATACCTTCGTTCCGGAGGCGTGCTGGCGGATGCAGGTTGTCGACCATCCGAACCAGGAAGAGCCGATCTTCGCCGAGTTCCGCTCGGTCATCGCCAAGCGCGAGGGGCCGCAGTTCAAGCTCGCCGAACTGGAGCGCTTCGCCTTCTACGACCGCGTCAAGCAGGGCTTTGCGATCGTGAAGACCAACGAGCGTCGGCTTTACGGCAACGTCATCCTCAAGAAGGGCGTCATCCGCCCCGACTGACGACAGCGTCGCCGACTTCCCCTCTCCCCCGCTTGCGGGGAGAGGGCAGGGGTGAGGGGCCGGGAGATTGGCTCTTCCGTTGCAGCGTGCCTCCAAACCCCTCATCCTAACCTTCTCCTCGCAAGCGGAGAGAAGGGACCGGCGCCAGCAGCGCCGTTTCAGGCGTCGCCCCAGACTTCGCGGGCGATGGCGACGCAACGCTCGAGTTTGCGCCACTCGTCGGCCTCGGTGAGGTCGTTGCCGTGCGCGGTCGAGGAGAAGCCGCACTGGTGGCTGAGCGCGCACTGGTCGAGCGCCACGTATTTCGACGCTTCGTCGATGCGCCGCTTGATCTCGTCCTTGGGCTCGGCATCGGAATGCTTGGAGCTCATCAGGCCGAGGACGATCGTCTTGCCCTTCGGCGCGAAGCGCAGCGGCGCGAAATCGCCCGAGCGCTCGTCGTCGTATTCGAGGAAAAAGCCGTCGATCTTCATCTCGTTAAGGAGAATGTCGGCGACCGGCTCGTAGCCGCCCTGAGCGACCCAGGCGCTCTTGAAATTACCGCGGCAGAGGTGAACCGAGATCGTCATGTCCTTCGGCCGATCGCGGATCGAGTCGTTGACCAGCCGGCAGTAGAGCCGGGTCAGCGCGTCAGGATCGTCGCCGCGGGCGCGCGTGCTCTCGCGAATGTTCGGATCGCAGAGATAGGCGAGATTGGTGTCGTCGAGCTGCAGATAGCGGCAGCCGCGCGCCGCCAGATCGGCGATCTCGTCGCGATAGGCGGCGGTGAGGTCGACGTAGAATTGCTCGAGGTCGGGATAGACAGTCTTGCTGATCGCCTGCCGGCCGCCGCGGAAATGCAACATCGACGGTGCCGGGATGCAGACCTTTGGCGTCCGGGTGACGACGCTCTTGAGGAAGTCGAAGTCGGCGCCTTGGATCGGCTTGGCGTGGCGGATCTTGCCTTCGACGTGCATGGTCGGCGGCTTGAAGCCGACTTCGCTGCCGTCGTCCTTGCGGAACTTGGCGACGAACTCGCCGTAATGGGTCGCGACGCCGTCGAGTCGCTCGAGAAAGTCGACGTGGAAATAGGTGCGGCGGAACTCGCCGTCGGTGATCCCCTTGAGGCCGACGTTCTCCTGCGCGCGCACGACCTCGCGGATGCACGCGTCCTCGATCGCGCGCAGTTCGTTGGCCGGCAGGGTCTTGGCGAAGAACTGTTCGCGCGCCGTCCTCAGGCGCTCGGGACGGAGAAAGCTGCCGACATGGTCGGCGCGGAACGGCGGCTGGGTCATCGAATTCCTCCCTGGTCTGGTTGCGCGAATTTCTATCAGAGCAGAGAGGATTGGCAATGCGCGGACCTCCCGCGGGACGTTACTCTACGGGCGTCCCCGGCGGCCGCCGGCGCGTCAACCGACCGGCACGGCCAGCAACGGCCAGCGCGCGTCCTCGAGCACCTGTGCGCTGGCGCTGCCGCGCACGGCGTCGAGCAGGCCGTGGCGCCCCTCCGTCGGCATGGCGATCGCGTCGACCTTGAATTCGTCGGCCGCGGCGAGGATCGCTTCGACCACCGCGCCGTCGCGCAGCAGGATCGGCATGTCGAGCGCGACGCCGTTCTCGTCGACGAGGTCGGGCGGGCGCTTGCCGACGTGCATGAGCGTGATTTCGGCGTGGTTGTCGATCAGCGCCAGCATCGTCTGAATGCGGCGGATCGCCGGCACGCTGTCGACGCCGCCGGCGATCGGCATCAGGATCCGCTCGAGGCCAATGGCGCCGGACTTCGGGTCGACGAAACCGCGCCGGCCCTCGCGCAGGAACAAGCTCATCATCTGTCCCTTGCGCAGCAGAGTCGTGTGCACCGACGCGTCGGTCCAACGCGTCAGCGCCTTGTTGGGGTAATTGGCGAGAACGACCAGGTTGCAGAACGCGTCTTCGAGATATTCGAGGATGCCGGCGCGCGCGTTGCGCGCGGCGATGCTCACGCTCGAAACTTGCAGCTCGAGTTCCTTCTCCCAGCGGTCGTAGGCGGCGTCCGGCCCCAGCCGCCCCCAACTCACCAGCAGGTCGCGCACCTGCCGCAGACCCTGCCTCGGCGAATAGAACGACTCGTTGTCGACCCGCACCAGCAGCAGGCGAAGGATCGACTTCGACGCCAGCGCCATCGCGACGGCGTGGGCCATCGCGGCGGCGTCTCCCGGCGCGAAATCGGTTGGGTGGACGATGACTGGACGCTGCGGACTGGGTGGCGCCATGGTTTGTTCCGCCATTAAGGCTGCGGCATTATGACCGCTGGGCGTTGAGCGAGGCTGGAGCGGGCCTACTCCGGAGAAACGATGATCGCGATGTCCGAGTCGCCGACGCCGATCAGTTGCAGCGTCGCCGGCTCGGCGGCGAATCTGAACTTGACGCTCTTGCGCGCGTTGGCGCAGCCGGTCGCCTCGGAGAAGTTGACCGGCTTGAGGAATTTGCCGTCCTGGACGACGTCAATCCAGCCTCCCGCCGACAGCGTGACCTTGTAGACCCCCGGCGCCGCGGGGGCGTCGAGGGAATAGGCGCCGGCGTAGCTCGGCGAAAACTTGGGCGGCCGTTCCGGCGCGAGCGCCAGCTTGGCCTCGCCGAAGGGAACCAGCTTGAGTCGCGCGGCGGCGTCGGCCGGCAGCGTCGCGCCGGGCGCGAGCGGCCCGGCGGCGGGGGCGGCGAGCGCCGCCTGCTCGTGGGCGATCGGCCACTTGAATTGATCGCAGCCGCTCGGCGCGGCGGCCGCGGCGCAACCCGCGCCCAGCAGTCCGGCGGCCGAGCCCGCGCCCAGGAACCCAGCGGCGAGCAGGATGCGCAGCGTCGCTCCCATGGCCTCTTCCCCCCGGCGGCCGGATCGCCGCCGGCCAGCATAATGACGGCGGCGGGGTCCGGGTTCAACCGCCGCGACAGGGGCTGCGGCCGCGCCTAAGTTGCGCCGGCGGCCCCCATCCCCTAAAGCGACCGCCAAATCCCCCTTGGAAAACGCCAGCGATGATCCGCTCCGCCCTGATGACCATTATGACCAACGCCGCCATCAAGGCCGGCCGCGGTCTCAAGCGCGACTACGGCGAGGTTGAGCAATTGCAGGTGTCGCTCAAGGGGCCGGGCGACTTCGTCAGCCTGGCGGACAAGCGGTCGGAAAAGACGATCTTCGAGGAGCTTTCCCGGGCGCGGCCGGGTTACGGCTTCGTGATGGAGGAGGCTGGTCGCGTCGAAGGCTCCGACAAGAGCCACACCTGGCACATCGACCCGCTCGACGCGACGACCAATTTCCTTCACGCCATCCCGATCTTCGCCATTTCGATCGCCCTCGAGCGCGAGGGGCAGATCGTCGCCGGCGTCGTCTACAACCCCGCCACCGACGAGACCTATGTCGCCGAAAAAGGGCAGGGAGCGTTCGGCGGCGCGCGCCGGATGCGGGTCGCGGCGCGGCGCGAGCTGTCGGAAGCGCTGATCGGCTGCGGCATTCCCCACCTCGGCAAGGCAGCCGAGCATCCGGCCTTCAAAGCCGATCTGGCGGCGGTGATGGCGCGAGTCGTCAACGTCCGCCGCCTCGGCTGCGCTTCGCTCGATCTGTGCTACGTCGCCAACGGCCGCTTCGACGCCTTCTGGGAGCGCGGCCTCCATTCCTGGGACATCGCCGCCGGATCGCTGATCGTGCGCGAGGCCGGCGGCTTCGTCACCGATTGCGACGGCGGGGCGGAATTTCTCAAGTCGGGCGACATCTGCTGCGGCAATGAGTTCATCCACCGCGAGATGCTGACGCTGCTGCGCGGCGCTTCGGGGGCGCGCCCGGGTTAATTCCGGGCTTGACGCGCGCCCCGGCGGCGACGCTAGCATGAGTGAGCTTGAGATTCGGTCCTTGGCCTCGATGTTCCCTGATTCGATCGTTCGCCGTCGCCGCGGGGGCTGGCGCGGCGGAGATTCCATGAAAGCCGCGCCACAATGAGCGCTCTCGTCCTGCTCCTCGGCTGCGACGGCGCGCTGCTGGCGCTGAGCCTCGTGGCAATTGCGGCGGCGCGAAGCCGGCGTGGCGGTGTCTTCGTCTACGCCGCGGCCTGCGCGATCGCTTCGGTTCTGCTCGTCGTCGGCGCCTATCAACTGGTCGGCCGTCTTGCGCCTGAGGAACTCACGCTGCCGATCGGCCTGCCGTGGATCGGCGCGCATTTTCGCCTCGACGCGCTGTCGGCGTTCTTCGTGATCGTGGTCGACCTCGGCGCGACCGCGGCGAGCCTCTACGGGATCGGCTACGGGCGCCACGAGCGCGATCCCGCGCGCGTGCTGCCATTCTATCCTGCCTTTCTGGCCGGCATGAATCTCGTGCTGGTGGCGAACGACGCTTACTCCTTTCTGGTGTCGTGGGAGTTCATGTCGCTCGCCTCCTGGGCGCTAGTCATGTCGCATCACCGCGAGTCCGGCAACCGGCACGCGGGCTACGTCTATATCGTCATGGCGAGCTTTGGCGCGATCGCGCTGCTGCTCGCGTTCGGTCTGCTGGCGAGCCCGGCAGGCGCCTACGCCTTCCCCGCCGAGGCTTACAACTTCGCGGCGATGCGCGCCAACGCCGCGACGCCGGGCCTGGCGGGCCTCGTGCTTGCATTGACGCTGCTCGGCGCTGGGTCGAAGGCCGGCCTCGCGCCGCTTCATGTCTGGCTGCCGCTCGCCCATCCCGCCGCGCCCAGCCACGTCTCAGCGCTGATGAGCGGCGCGATGACGAAAGTCGCGGTCTACGCTTTCGTCCGCATCGCGTTCGATCTACTGGGGCCGCCCGCCTGGTGGTGGAGTTTCGTGGTGCTGGCGCTCGGCGGAATCACCGCGGTCATGGGCGTCCTCTACGCGCTGATGCAGCACGACCTCAAGCGCCTGCTCGCCTATCACACTGTGGAGAACATCGGAATCATCTTCATCGGACTTGGGCTCGCACTCGCGTTCAAGGCCTTCGACATGCCCTCGGCGGCGGCGCTGGCGCTGACCGCCGGTCTGCTGCACGTGTTCAATCATTCCGTCTTCAAGAGCCTGCTGTTTTTCGGCGCCGGCGCTGCGCTGACCTCCACGGGGGAACGCGATATGGAGCATCTGGGCGGCCTCATCCGCCTCATGCCGCTCACGGCGTTCACGTTCCTTGTCGGTTCGGTCGCTATTTCCGCGCTGCCGCCGTTCAATGGCTTCGTCTCCGAATGGCTGACCTTCCAAGCGATCCTGCTCAGTCCCCAATTGCCATCGTGGGGCCTGAAGCTGTTGGTGCCGGCTGTCGGGGCGTTGCTCGCGCTATCGGCCGCGCTCGCCGCCGCGTGCTTCGTCAAGGCGTTCGGAATAACCTTTCTCGGCCGCGCCCGGACGGAGGCGGCCAATCGCGCGGTGGAGGCCGATCGCTTCTCGCTTGCGGCGATGTTTGCATTCGCAACGCTGTGCCTGATCGCCGGCGTCTTGCCGGGCCTGTTCATCGACGCCTTGGCGCCGGCGGTGAGCAGTCTCGTCGGCGCCCGGATGCCGGTGCAGATGGGGATCGATTGGCTCTCGATCGTGCCCATCGCAGAAAGCCGCAGCTCCTACAACGGCCTTCTCGTGTTCCTGTTCATCGTCGCGTCCGCCTCTCTGGGCGCCGCCGCGATCCATCGACTGGCGTCCGACGTGGTGCGAAGGGGGCCGGCTTGGGATTGCGGTTTTCCCGAGGCCAACCCAGCCACGCAATACACGGCCACCAGTTTCGCTGAGCCAATTCGGCGCGTGTTCGGTGGCTTCGCCTTCGGTGCCCGCGCCGAGGTCGACGTGCCGGCGCCGGGCGATATGCGACCGGCGCGCATCAAAGTCGTGATGAACGACCTCGTCTGGGAAACCATCTATCTGCCGGTCGTCGCCGCGGTCACCCATCTATCCACCCGGCTCAACCGGCTGCAGTTTCTCACCATCCGGCAATATCTGAGCGTCGTCTTCGCGGCGCTCGTCGCGCTTCTTCTCGTGCTCGCGGCGTGGCCATGATCGATCTCGCCGTCAATCTGGTCTTCCAGCTCCTGCAGATGCTGCTGGTCGTCGGCCTGGCGCCGCTGCTGACCGGGCTGGTGCGCAAAGCGAAAGCGCGGCTGCTGCGACGCGAGGGCCCGCCGTTGCTGCAGCCCTACCGGGACCTCGGCCGTTTGGTGCGCAAGGAGGCGGTGGTCGCTGAAGGCGCCTCCTGGCTGTTCCGCGTCGTGCCCTATATCGTCCTCGCCGCGACATGGGTCGCGGCGGCGCTGATTCCGACCTTCGCCACCGGGCTGTTGTTCAGTTGGTCGGCGGACCTGATCGCCATCATCGCCCTGCTCGGCGCGGCGCGGTTCTTCCTCGCGCTCGCCGGGCTCGACGTCGGCACGAGTTTCGGCGGCCTGGGCTCCAGCCGCGAGGCGATGTTCGCCACGCTTGCCGAGCCGGCGATGATCGTCATCGTGTTCAGCCTCGCGCTCATCGCGGGCTCGACGCAACTCTCCACCGTCGCGGCCTTCATGGCGTCGTCGGCGGTTGGATTGCGCGTCACGCTCGGCATGTCGCTGATCGCGCTGATCATCGTCGCGCTGGCGGAGAACGGCCGCATTCCGGTCGACAACCCCGCCACCCATCTCGAACTGACGATGGTCCACGAGGCGATGATCCTCGAATATTCCGGGCGCCACCTTGCGGTGATCGAACTCGCCTCGATGCTTAAATTGCTGCTTTACATCTCGCTGATCGTCTGCGTCTTTGCGCCCTGGGGCTTGGCGATCGCCGACGCCGGCGTCGTCGATCGCCTGATTGGCGCTGTCATCTACGTCGTCAAACTGGGGATCGCCGGTTTGCTGCTGGCGACGTTCGAGACCAGCATCGCCAAGATGCGTGTTTTCCGGGTGCCAGATTTCCTCGGCGCGGCGCTGATGCTCGGTTTCCTCGGCGCGCTGCTGCTGTTCGTTTCGCGGACGCTGAAATGACCGGGCTCTCGTTTGACGTCTCGCATCTGCTCGCTGGCGCGCTGGTTCTGGTCAGCTTCATGCTGCTTTACCAGACGCGGCTGTTCGCGCTGCTCAACGTCTTTGCGTTGCAGGCGGTCGTGCTGTCGCTGTCCGTCGCCTGGCAGGCCTACGTGCAGGGCGCGGCGCATCTGTATGTCACCGCGGCGATCGCGTTCGCGTTTAAGGCGATCATCATTCCTGTCGCGCTGCACCGCATCATCTCGCGGCTTGGCATTCATCGTGACGTGGAGAACGTCGTCGGCATCGGCCCGACCATGCTCGCCGGTCTCGCGCTGGTGGCGCTGTCGGTGGTGGTGATGCTGCGCGTGGCGAGCGAGGCGGATGCCCTGGCGCGCGAGGATCTCGCCTTCGCGCTGTCGGTGGTGCTGCTCGGCATGCTGATGATGGTGGTCCGGCGCAACGCGGTCAGCATGGTGGTCGGCTTCATGTCGCTCGAGAACGGGCTGATCCTCGCCGCCGCCGGCGCCAAGGGGATGCCGCTGGTGGTCGAAATCGCGGTCGCCTTCTCAGTGCTGGTCGCCCTGACGGTGATCGGCGTGTTTCTGTTCCGCATCAGCGAGCGGTTCGAGACCGTCGACGCGCGGGCGCTCGACCAATTCCAGGGAGACCGACTGTGAGCGGGCTCCCGTTCGACGGCGTGGCGGCGATCCTGATTCTGCCGGCGGCGACGGCGGCGCTGCTCGCCTTGCTGCCCGGCTATCGGCTGTCGGCGGCGATCAACGTCGCCTCGTCGTTGGCGACCTTTGTCGCCGCGATCTCGTTTCTGTTCTTCAAGCCGGCGACCGGCGACTATTTCCTGGTCGATGAGCTCAACATCGTCTTCATCGTCCTCAACACTTTCGTCGCCTTCACCTCCAGCGTGTTCTCGGCGAGCTACATCGCCCACGAGCTGGAGATCGGTCGGCTGACGCCGACTCACCTGCGCTTTTATCACGCGATGTATCAGACGCTGCTGTTCGCGATGAATCTGGCGCTGGTCGCCAACAACATCGGGCTAATGTGGGTGGCGATCGAGATGGCGACGCTGACCACGGTGGCGATGGTCGGCATCTACCGCACGCCCGAGGCGATCGAAGCGGCGTGGAAATACTTCATCCTCGGCAGCGTCGGCATCGCGCTGGCCCTGTTCGGCACCATCCTCGTCTACATGGCGGCGCGCCCGGTGGTGGGCGAAGGGATCGACGGCATGGTGTGGACGACGCTGATGAGGCGCGTCTCCGAGTTCGAGCCGGCGCTGCTCAACCTCGCCTTCGTCTTCCTGATGCTCGGCTACGGCACCAAGGTTGGCTTGGCGCCGCTGCACGCCTGGCTGCCCGACGCGCATGCTGAAGGCCCGACGCCGATCTCGGCGGTGCTGTCCGGTCTGCTGCTGAACGTCGCGCTCTACGCGGTGCTGCGGTTCAAGCTGCTGCTCGACGGCAACGCCGGCGCGATCGCGCCAGGGCCGCTGATGGCGACGCTGGGCATCGTCTCGCTGATTTTCGCCGCCTTCATGCTCTATCGGCGGCGCGACATCAAACGTCTGTTCGCGTTCTCCTCGATCGAGCACATGGGAATCATCGTGTTCGCCTTTGGCATGGGGGGGCCGCTGGCCAATTTCGCCGGTCTGCTGCACATGACGATGCACTCGCTGACCAAGTCGGCGATCTTCTTCACCGTCGGCCATATCGCGCAGGCCAAGGGAACACAGAAGATCGCCGACATCCGAGGCCTGACCGTCTCTCATCCGGCCCTCGGCTGGAGCCTCGTCGTCGGCGTCTTCGCCATCGCTGGGCTGCCGCCACTGGGCATTTTCACCAGCGAGTTCCTGGTCGTCAGCTCGACCTTTGCGCGCGAGCCTTGGCTGGCGCTGCTGTTGGTGTTCGGCCTGCTGCTCGCCTTCGGCGCGCTGGTCCTGCGCCTGCAGGGCATGGCGTTCGGCGAGCCGAGCCCAGGCGACAGACGCTCGACCGCCTCCTCGCTGCCGATCGCGGCCCATCTCGGGCTGGTTCTCGTGGCCGGTCTCTACCTGCCGCCGCCGCTGGTCGCTTGGTTCCAGCACGTCGCGGCGATGTTGCGCTAGCGGAGCCCTCGCATGACGACGGCCAAACCAACGCAAGACAACGCTTGGGGCGACGCCTGGGGCGAGGCCACGCACCGGCTCGCCTCCGGCGAAGCGCGGCTGGTCGGCTTGTGGGCTGACGGCGCCGAAGCGCGCATGGCGCTATCGGCGGGCCGGCCGGAACTTGAGTTCTTCCACTATGCCACTGTCGACGGCTCGTTTCCCTCGGTCGGCGCGACGCACGCGCCGGCGATCCGCCTCGAGCGCGCGATCGCCGACCTCAGCGGGCTGAAGGCGCGCGGCGCGCCGGACCCGCGGCCTTGGCTCGACCATGGCCGCTGGCCGCTCGCGCATCCGCTTGCGGGCGGCGCGCCAACGAGCGGCGGCGGGCCGGAGCGCTATGCCTTTCTCGGCGCCGAGGGCGTCGGGCTGCATCAGATTCCCGTCGGGCCGGTGCACGCAGGGATCATCGAGCCCGGCCATTTCCGCTTCCACGCCAGCGGCGAGACGATCGTGCGGCTGGAGGCGCGGCTCGGCTACGTCCACAAGGGCGTCGAGCATTTGATGGCGGGCGCCGATCTAACCCGCGGCGCTCAGCTCGCCGCCCGGGTCAGCGGCGACAGCACGGTCGCCTACCAGATCGCCTTCGCCCGCGCCGTCGAAGCGGCGAGCGGAATCGTCGCGCCGCCGCGAGCGGCGTGGCTGAGGGCGCTGATGGCCGAGATCGAGCGCGTCGCCAATCACCTCGGCGACATCGGCGCGATCTGCAACGACGCCTCGTTCTCTTTGATGCACGCCCATACCGGCGCGTTGCGCGAGCTGACGCTGCGCGCCGCCGACATTGCGTTCGGCCACCGGCTGATGATGGACTGCGTCACGCCAGGCGGCGTCCTCGTCGATCTCGATCGCGACCGCCGCACAGCTCTGCGCGAGTTGACGACGACGATCCGCGACAAGTTTCCGCGCCTGGTCGAGCTCTACGACAACACCGCCTCGCTGCAGGACCGCACCGTGGGAACCGGGCGGCTCGATCCCGAGCTGGCGCTGCGCTTCGGTTGCGGCGGCGTGATCGGACGCGCCTCGGGCCGCGATTTCGACGCGCGGCGCGACCATTCCTATTCGCCCTACGACGAGCTGCGCTTCGACACGCCGGTCTGGCGCGAAGGCGACGTCAACGCGCGGGTGTGGGTGCGCATCCGCGAGGTCGAGGAATCGGTGCGCCTGATCGGTCAGATCCTCGATCGGCTGCCGGTCGGTCCGATCCGCGCCGAGCGCGAGCCCGCCCGGCGAGCGGGCGAAGGTTGGGCGCTCGTCGAAGGGTTCCGCGGCGACGTCTTCGTCTACGTGCGTCTCGGCGACGACGGCAGAATCGCGCGCTGCCATCTGCGCGACCCGTCGTGGTTCCAGTGGCCGCTGCTCGAGGCGGCGATCGAGGGCAACATCGTCGCCGACTTCCCGCTGTGCAACAAGTCGTTCAATTGTTCCTATTCCGGCCACGACCTCTGAGGAAGGCGAGGAGACGATGCGCCGAACGCTGATCGAGGGGCTGCTGAACGGTCCGCTGACTGAACCGGCGCCGGGCGCCGACGACGCCGAACTTGCCGCCCTCGCCGGCGAGGTCGAGCGCGCCGCCGCCCAGAGCCTCGGCCGCAGCCTGTCGATTCGGCATGTCGACGCCGGCTCGTGCAACGGCTGCGAACTCGAGATTCACGCGCTCGGCAACGCCTATTATGATCTCGAACGCTTCGGCCTGCGCTTCGTCGCTTCGCCGCGTCACGCCGACGTGCTGCTGGTGACCGGGCCGGTGACGCGCAACATGCGCGAGGCGCTCGAGCGGACCTACGCCGCGACGCCGGCGCCCAAATGGGTGGTCGCCTGCGGCGCCTGCGCCAAGAACGGCGGCGCCTTCGCCGGCAGCTACGCGATCGTCGGCGGCGTCGGCGACGTCTTGCCGGTCGATCTCCATGTGCCCGGCTGTCCGCCTCGGCCCGCGACGCTGCTGAAGGCGCTGCTGGCTCTGCTCAACGGCCACGGGCGCGAGCGGTAAGGCGGCCATCGCCTAAGCGGGCGCTGCATTTGACCGCCGGCGCGGGGGCCAAGCGTCGGATCCTGACCGCCGACGCGGCGATTGCCGCGCCGCGCGCGTCGCTGCTAGGCTCCGCCTTGCCGTCCCTCGCCAAGGAGTCCAGTCGCTTGCCGCACGCCCGCTATCCCAGCCTGCACGATCGCGTCGTCTTCATCACCGGCGGCGGATCGGGGATCGGCGCGGCGATGGTCGAGGCCTTCGTCGCGCAAGGGGCGAACGTCGCCTTCGTCGACATCGCCAAGGACGAATCCCTCAGGTTGGTCGAACGCGCCGTCGGTCCACAGAAGCCGTTGTTCATCGAGTGCGATCTGACCAACCTCGCCGCGCTCGAGGCGGCGATGGTCGAGACGCGCCAGCGGCTGGGGCCGATCGCGGTGCTGATCAACAACGCCGCCAACGACACGCGGCGCGCCTTCGTCGACGTCACCGAGGCCGACTGGGACTTCACGATGGCGGTCAACCTCAAGCACCAGTTCTTCGCCGCCCAGATCGCCGCCCAGTCGATGCGGGAGATCGGCGGCGGCTCGATCGTCAATTTCTCGTCCACGGTATGGATGATCGGGTCGCCGAACTTGGCTGTGTATGCGGCCGCAAAAGCGGCGGTCGTCGGCCTCACCAACAGCCTGGCGCACGAGCTCGGCGGCGACAATATTCGCGTCAATTGCATTGCGCCCGGGGCGGTGATGACCGAGCGACAGCGGCGATTGTGGTTCACCACCGACGCCGACGTCGCGCGGATGGTGGCGCGCCAATGTCTTCCGCAGGCGATCAGTCCGGAAGCGGTCGCCAGCACGGCGCTGTTCCTCGCCGCCGACGACAGCCGGATGATCACCAGGCATTGTCTGGTCGTCGACGCCGGCATGCGCTGATTGCGCCGCAACTGTGCATTTGAGAGAATTGCGCTTGATCGGGCGCCCGGGCGAGCGCATCCTTTCGCCAGGCAGGTCCGCCAGGTGGCCGCCTTCGCAGGGAGGAACCCCATGACCGTCGCGCGAATTCTCGCGGACAAGGGCAGAGATGTCCTCACTACGCAGCCGCATCGCACCGTTAAGGAAGTTGCAGCCCAACTCGCATCCCGGGGCGTCGGCGCCGTCGTCGTGTCCGACGCGTCGCATGCCGTGCTTGGCATCGTCTCCGAACGCGACATCGTGCGCGCGATCGGCGTCGGTCCGTCGAGCGTGCTGGAAGAACCGGTGTCGCGCTACATGACGGCCAAAGTGACGACCGTCAACGAAAACGCGTCGATCGACCGGGTGATGGAGCTGATGACCGCGGGCCGCTTCCGCCATCTGCCGGTGGTCGAAGACGGGCGGCTGGTCGGCATCGTCTCGATCGGCGACGTCGTCAAACGTCACGTCAACGCGATCGAAAGCGAGCAGCGGGCGCTGCGCGATTACATCGCCACCGCCTGAACGTCGGGCCGCGTCAGCCCTCGGCGGCGGGCGCGAGCTCGAAACACTCGGCGAGGTCGCCGCGCGCGCGCCGCACCGCTTCGCGGCCGAGCGCGACGAGCTCTTCGGCGCGGTCGAACTCGAACACGCCGATCCGGCCGACTTTCAGATTGATCAGCACGTCGGGCGGATCGCCGGCGAGACGCGAACGCATCAGCCGGTCCTGGGTGATGTTGAACGCGTTGACCATCACCGAGGCGAGGCCCGGCGCGTTCGCGCCGGATCGTCCGCGGCGCAGCAGCCCTGAGACGCGGCGCGCGGCCGGCGGCGCTTCGTCTTCGGCCAGGTCGGTCTCGACTCCGTCGTGTCGGGTCGCGCCGCGGCCGGTGCCGTCGATGGCGATGCTGAGCGCGACGACGCGCTCGGCGCCGAGCGCGCGCGCCACGCTGACCGGCACCGGGTTGACGACCGCGCCGTCGATCAGCCAGCGACGGCCGAGTCGGACCGGTTCGAAGACGCCGGGCAGGGCGTAGGAGGCGCGCATCGCGTCGATCAGGGAACCGCGGCGCAGCCAAACCTCATGGCCGGTGCCGAGTTCGGTCGCCACGCCGGCGAAGCGCACCGGCAGGTCTTCGATCCGCGTCGCGCCGATCGATTCCTGCAATCGGACGCGCAACCGATCGCCGCCGATCAGCCCGGCGCCGCTGAAGGAAAAGTCGAGCAGGCCGAACACGCGCCGGCGGTTGAGCGAGCGGGCGAACGACTCGAGCTCGTCGAGCCGGCCGGCCGCGAAGCACCCGCCGACCAGGGCCCCGATCGACGATCCGACGACGACGTCGGGAACGAGGCCCATCGCGTTGAGTTCGTGCAGCGCGCCGATATGCGCCCAACCACGCGCCGCGCCGGCGCCCAGCGCGAGGCCGATCCGCGGCCCGGCGCGCCGGCGGCCGCCCGCCGCAGTCTCGGCTTCCGTTTTGCGCAGGAGGTCGTCCGCCATGGCTCAAGCCTCGTCGGCCGCGTTCTTCAGGTCTCCGTCGCTTGCGTTGCGCTCCCGTTTCGTCGCGGGTCTGCCGCGCTCCGCTTGCGCAGAGGGGTTACATGCCTTCGACCGGCGCCAGCCGCGCGCCGTCGGCGGCGGGTTCGACCCGCCGGTAGAAACACGATCGACGGCCGGTGTGGCAGGCGCCGCCGTCGCCGCCGACCTTGACCCGGGCGAGCAGCGCATCCTGATCGCAGTCGACCCGGAGTTCGACCACGGTCTGGACGTGGCCGGACGTGTCGCCCTTGCGCCACAGCTTTTGCCGCGAGCGCGACCAATAGTGCGTCACGCCGGTCGCCAGCGTCTTCTCGATCGCCTCGGCGTTCATGTGAGCGAGCATCAGCACTTCGCCGCTGGCGGCGTCCACAGTGACGCACGTCACCAGCCCGTCAGCCGAGAAACGCGGCGTGAAGGCGAAGCCTTCTTCCAGATCGTTTGCGGCCGCGCCCGTCATGATCAGCGCGCGCCGCGCAGCAGGGTGAGGAAGCGCGTCTGCTCGTTGGGCTGCGAGCGGAAAACGCCGGTGAACTGGGTCGTCACGGTCGAGACGCCGTCCTTCTTCACGCCGCGCATCGACATGCAGGTGTGCTCGGCTTCGATCATCACCGCGACGCCGCGGGTGTTGAGCGCGCCGTCGATCGCGCTGACGATCTGCGCCGACAGCGCCTCCTGGGTCTGCAGCCGCCGCGCGAAGGTGTCGACGATGCGCGCCAGCTTCGACAGGCCGACGACGCCGTGGCGCGGATAGTAGGCGATATGCGCCTTGCCGATGAACGGCGCGATGTGGTGCTCGCAATGCGAGATGAACGGAATGTCGCGGACGAGGACCAGGTCCTTGTAGCCGTCGACGTCGTCGAAGATCCGCGCCAGATGCTTGGCGGGGTCCTGGCGGTAGCCGGCGAACAGTTCCTCATAGGCCTTGACCACCCGGCGCGGCGTGTCGAGCAGCCCCTCGCGATCGGGATTGTCGCCGGCCCAAGCGATCAGTGTGCGGACCGCCGCTTCGGCTTCGTCGCGGGTCGGGCGAACGGGCGTTTCGGGGCTGCGCTCGTCGCGGGTGTTTTCGGCGCCGCGCTCGTCGCGGGTGGCAATGTCGTCCATGGGGCTCTTCTAACAATTCGGCGGCGGGGCGGCCACCTTCGGCGCTCGCCTTGGTCGGCTAAGGCTCCTATATAGTTACCTACTCCGGCTGGAAAAGCGGCGCCTTGTTCAACGTCATGGCCAACGACGATTTCGACGCCATCTACACCGCGCGCATTCTCGAGCTCGCCGCCGATATTCCGCGTCTTGGCCGGCTCGCCGCCCCCGACGCGACCGCTTCGGCGCGTTCGCCGGTTTGCGGTTCTAAAGTCACGATAGACCTCTGCCTGAGCGAGGACGGCCAGGTCGCCGATTTCGCCCATGACGTGCGCGCCTGCGCTTTGGGCCAGGCCGCGTCCTCGCTGATGGCGCGCCATATCGTCGGCGCTACGCCCGCGGCGCTGATCGCGCTGCGCGAGGCGGTCCGGCGCATGCTCAAGGAGAATGGACCGCCGCCGCAGGGCGAATGGGCGGAATTCGCCGTGCTCGAACCGGTGCGCGACCTGCCGTCGCGCCACGCCGCGACGCTGCTAACGTTCGACGCGGTGGCCGAGGCGCTGGGCAAGATCGAAGCGCTGCGGCGACCGGCCAAAGCGGCCGCCGGGACCGATCGATGAGCGCCATCGGGCAGGCGCCGCGGCAGGCCGCCCACATGCTGATCCGCTTCTACCAATTGACTTTTTCAGCTCTGCTAGGTCGCCGCTGCCGCTATCTGCCGACCTGCTCGGCCTATGCCGACGAAGCAATTCGGCGGCATGGCCTGTGGGCGGGCGGCTGGATGGCGACGGCGCGAATCTGCCGCTGCCATCCCTGGGGCGGCAGCGGCTACGACCCGCCGCCACAAATAAGGCCCAGCGGCGCGTCATGGCTGACGCCGTGGCGCTACGGCCGCTGGCGCCGCGGCTGCGACTGAAAGCCGGGGAAAGCCGCCCGGCGCCGCCGTCTGCGGCTGGCGTTCACAGGCGGTTAACCATAGCGTGGTTTCGTCATCGCGACGCGTTTCTGCTTGGTGATCCTATGTGTTTGCGCCGCATCGCTCTTTGGCTGCTGTTGACCGGCGTCGCGTCGGCGGCGGCGTCGGCCGAGGAGGTTCGCATCATCGGCGACAGCATCGGCGAGGGCCTGCATTTGGCCTCGAGCGTGCCGTCGCCCGCAAACCGCTTTAACGTCGCGATCTACACGCCGAAAATCTTTGAACAAATTAGGGACATGCCGCGCGGCGCGAACGTCGTCATGAGCCTGGGCACCAACGACGCGGTCGCCGGCCTCGACGAACAGCAGCCGCGCATCCTGCAGATCGCCGCAGCGGCGCGCGAGCAGGGCATCAAGCTCACCTGGCTCGGCCCGCCCTGCGTGCGCACCGCCTGGGAAGTCCATTCCGAGAAGCTCGACAAAGTCATCGCCGCGACGCTGGCCGACACCTCGGTCGCCTACGTTTCGGCGCAGACGCCCGAGTTCTGCGCCCCCGGGCTGCACGCCGGCGACGGCGTTCACTTTACTATGGCGGGCTATAGGCTGTTATGGCAGAAGGCGGCGTCCGCCGCGGGCATCCCGATCCTCGAAGCCGCCGCGAGCGACCACAAGCCGGTTGCCGCAAGTAGCCACAAGAAGGTTCTCGTGTGCCACAAGAAGAGCTCAAGCGGGAAAAAGTCTTGTCATTACAAGCCTGTCACCCCGCTTGCCTCTCCCGCCGCGCCCGCGCCGGGTTGAGCGAAACGCAAGCCAAAGGCGCCTGAAAGATGTTGGAGTCGGGGTTGTCGGTTTCGACGCGTTGCGTCGTTTTCGTCGCGTTCGTCGCCGCCGCGATCGCAGCGCCCGCCGCAGCGTCAGCCGAAGGACCGCCGCCGCTGCGCATCGCCTTCGTCGGCGATTCGATGGCCGACGGCCTGTGGGGCGCGATGTTTCGCCGCCTCGGAAAAGACAAATGTTTGGCGGATAAGGTCAAGTTGATCCGGCGGGCGGAGAACGGCACCGGGTTGACCCGACTTGATAAGTTCGACTGGGTCGACGAGGTGGGGGCGATCGCCACGGATCCGGGGGCTGACCTTTTCGTTGGCTCGTTCGGCGTCAACGATCGCCAGTCGATCGTCGACGTCGACAAGAAACGGACCGAATATGGCGGCCCGGATTTCGACGGGCGCTACGAGGGAATCGTCGAGGATGTGCTGCGGACCGCCTTGTCGCACAGCTCGTCCTTCCTGGTGATGGGGCTGCCGGTCATGCTCGACGCCGACGCCAATTCCGACGCCGCCGACAAGAACAAGCTGTTCGCGGAGGCGGTGGCGCATGTCGCCTCGCCGCGCGCCGTCTATGTGGCGCCGTGGACCTCACAACCGCCGCCCGACGTCTACAAACCGTTCCTGCCCAACGCCAGGCAGACGCTGGTGCAGGTGCGCGCGCCCGACGGGGTGCACTTCACGACAATCGGCTACGACATGGTCATGGACGCCTTCTATCCGGCGATCATGGACAGCCTGAAGCAACGCGGCCGCGACGTCGCCGCCGAGTGCGAACAGTTGGGAGCGAAGTAGGGCTTGCGAAGTTCGGTAGCGCTGCTCGCCTGGGCTTCGGCCCTGCTGATCGGCGCGGTGGGGGCGACCCTCACCGCGAAGATCGACGTGAGCGCGCCCACGAACGTCACCGCCGTCGACCGGTCGTTGCAATCGGCGAGCCGGCTGCGACTGCCCGCCGCCCAGCAACTCGTCGCGCTCGCCGGCGTCGATTCGCGCTTTGACGTGTGGCGGAATCCCGGCCGCAGCGGGCCGCCGAAGATGACCGTGCGCGCCGTCGCGCCGCCCAACGCCGGCGACAAGCTGCTGCGTGTGGCGATGATGGCGAAGCCGACGATGCCGAATTCCGCGCTCGCCCCGCTCGGACACACGCGCAACGTCGGGGCGCTGTCGGCGCTCGAGGCGGCGCTGCCGCAGGCGGGGCGGCCGAGCCCCGAACTTACCGCTTACGGCGAACTCGAGCCCGATTTCTTCGCCGCGCGACGGCTGACCGTGCTGCAGCTCGGCGACAGCCACACCGCCGCCGATTTCTTCACCGGCCGGGTGCGCGAGCGGCTGCAGCAGATGTTCGGCGCCGGCGGCATGGACTATCTCGTGCCGGGCCGGCCTCACCCCGGCGTGCGCTCAGCCCTGTTCGACAGCGACGTTTCCGACGGCTGGAGCTACGAGGCGCTGCAGAAATCGGACGAGTCGCGCCGCTTCTACCTGTCCGGCTTCAACGCCGTCGCCCGCCACGCCGGCGCGTCGCTCAGCCTCAAGGCGAAGGGCGGCCTCGCCTATGACAGCGTTCAGGTCGCGTTCCTCAAACAACCGGGCGGCGGCCGCGCCGAAGTCCTGGTCGACGGTCAGCCGGGCGGCGACATCAATCTCGACGGCGTCGCCGACCAACGCGCGACGCTCGACGTCAACGCCGCCGACCACGGCGAGCACGGCTTCCACGACATTGCCGTTCGCTCACTGACCGACGCGCCGGTGACCGTCACCGGCGTCGAAGTCAATCGCGAAGGCGACGGCGTTTCCTACGTCAGTCTCGGCTTCCCTGGCGCAACGGTGCAATTGTTGCAGAAGCTCGCCGACGACAATCTCGCCGACGACCTCAAACGCATCGCGCCCGACGTCATCGTTCTCGCATTCGGCACCAACGAGGGCTTCAACGACGCGCTCGACGTCGCCGCCTACACCGCGCAATACGAGCAGATCGTCAAGCGCCTGAAGACGCTGCGGCCGCAGGCGCGCATCGTCATCATCGGCCCGCCTGACGGCGCGCGCGTCGGCGGCGCCTGCAAGCCCGGCGCGCCCGGCTGCGCGACGTCGGCCAGCGCCGACGGCGGCGTCTGCCACTTGCCGACTCCGCCCAAGCTGGCGCAGGTGCGCGAAGCGCAGCGGCGCCTGGCGATGCGGCTCGAAGCCGATTTCTGGGACTGGTCGTCGGCGATGCCGGGCCCATGCGGCGCGCAAATATGGGCCGCGGCCGACCCGCCGCTGATGGCGCACGATTACGTGCATATGACGACGGAAGGTTATAAGCAGAGCGCCGACCGATTTGCGGATTTCCTAATTCCCTTGATCGAAGGCCGGCAGACCAGCGCTCATGTTGTTTCCAACAATTGATTTCGGGCTGTTCTTCGCTTTCTCGTTCATATTGGTTTGGGGTCTCAACCCCTACAACACCGTCAAGAAATGCGTTCTCCTGGCGCTGAGCCTCGCGTTCTACGCCTCGTGGAACTGGCGCTTCATGCTGCTGCTGCTGGCGAGCGGCGCGATCTCCTATGTCGTCGGCCTCTATGTCGACGCCGCGGCGCAGCGGCCCTTTCGTCGCGTCGCGCTCGGCGTTGGCGTCGCGCTCGACCTCGGCATCCTCGCCTATTTCAAGTATCTCGACTTCTTCATCGCTCAGGCGCTGAACCTCGCCCACATGCTCGGGTTCGACCTGCCGCTCGGCTTCGTCAACGTCACGCTGCCGGTGGCGATCTCGTTCCTCACCTTCCACGCCATTTCCTACGTCGTCGACGTCTATCGCGGCCGGCTCCCCGCCTCGCGCTCGCCGCTCGACGTCGTGCTCTACGTCAGCTTCTTCCCGCATCTGGTGGCGGGGCCGATCGTGCGCGCCCACGTTTTCCTGCCGCAATTGGCCACGCCGCCGCGCGCCGGCGACTTCTCGTTCGGCGAGAACATGCTGCTGATCCTCGGCGGGCTGTTCAAGAAGATGGTGATCGCCAATTACCTCGCGGTGCGCTTCGTCGATCCGGTCTTCACCGATCCGTCGCAGTTCTCGCGCTTCGATCTGATCATGGCGGTCTACGCCTACGCGGTGCAAATCTACGCCGACTTCTCCGCCTACACCGACATCGCCATCGGCGTCGCGGCGCTGCTCGGCTACCATTTTCCGCAGAACTTCAATCAGCCCTATCGCGCGCTCGGCATCGGCGATTTCTGGCGGCGCTGGCACATGACGTTGTCGAGCTGGCTGCGCGACTATCTCTACATCCCGCTCGGCGGCAACCGCCACGGCGCGTTGGCGACCACGCGCAACTTGATGCTGACGATGCTGCTCGGCGGGCTGTGGCACGGCGCCAACTGGACGTTCCTGATCTGGGGCGCGATGCACGGCAGCGCGCTGGTGCTCGATCACGCCTGGCGGCGCAGCGCCGCCTTCGCGCGCTGGGGCGAAGGGCCGATCGTGCGCGTCGTCGATTGGGCGCTGACGTTCAATTTCGTCTGTCTGACCTGGCTGTTCTTCCGCGCGCCGTCGCTCGACGCGGTCGGCCAGTTCCTCAGCGGCGTATGGACCGACAACGGCGCGGCCTCGACCATGCCGGCGGTGGTGCTGCCGCTGATCGCCTGCGGCGCGCTGACCCAGATCGCGCCGTCACGCGCGCGCGCGGCGATCGGCGTCGTGCTCGACAACCGCGGCGCGCTCGCCTCGGCGGCGTTCGGCTTCGTCCTGCTCTATGCGATCGTCGTCATGGCGCCGTCGGCGGCGGCGCCGTTCATCTACTTCCAGTTTTAGGGGAGAGACGCTGATGGCCGCGCCGCGCGTCAAGCCGCCGTCCTCGACCAGCCCGTGGGCGTGGCTGCGCGTCACTTACGCCGTGCTGGCGCTGACCGTCTTTGCGTTCCCCGGCGGGATGGTCGAATGGCTCGACGAACGCAACGCCAGCGGCTGGCTGTCGGGCCCGCTCGCTATGGCCCGCGGAATCGACGCCGCCTCCGCCGCCGTCGGCGTCAAGGAAGTCGGGCAATGGCTGCGCGCCCAGTTCGCCGCGGTCATCGGCGACGCCGACACTTAGGGCTCGTTCAAGAACAATTGAATCGGGCTGGCTGGCTGGCGGGACATTGGGGCGCGACATGGGGGGATTCGCGCCGGGACACGGAGCGGCTAGAATCTCGGCATGATCGACGAGACGGCG
>JBEKVR010000002.1:0-88796 GCA_049513815.1 Roseiarcus sp.
TGACGTCAGCGCCGGGATCAGCAAGCGTTTCCTCGCCGCGCTCGGCGGCGCGCCACAGATGCGTCAGCGCCTCCGCCCGCCGGCTGCGGTCAAAGTCGTCGAGCTGGCGCTCCAATTGCTCCCTCGCGATCATCGCCGTTCACCGCGCGACTGAGCGCGTCCTCCCGAAACCATAAGCCCCCGCTAAGCGAAGGCCGAACATTGCCGCGCAGCGCCGATCATGGCGCCTCCGCTTCCTATCCGCTAGCGCCGGCGCGGCGCAGCATGGATGCTTTCGCCTCGCAACGCGTGGGCGGCCTCCATCCAGGCTTCCGAAAACGTCGGGTGCGCGTGGATCGTTTCGCCGAGCTCGCGCGCGGTGAACTCGGCGCGGATCACCGTCGTGGCGGTCGCGATCAGCTCCGTGGCGCGCGGCCCCACTGCCGCGGCGCCGAGCAATCGCTCGGATTCGGCGTCGGCGATCCACTTGACGAAGCCGGTCGTCTCGCCGGCGGCGAGGCCCTTGCCGAGGCCGGAGAAGCGGAACTTGCCGGTCTTGATCGCGCGCTTCTGACCGGACGCGTCCGATTCGGTCAAGCCGACGGTCGCGACTTCGGGCGCGGTGAAGATCACGTTGGGGACGAGCGTTTCGTGCCGGCGCGGCTTCCTTCCAACGGCGTTCTCCGCCGCGACGATCCCCTGCGCGGTGGCGAAATGGGCGAGCTGGGTCTTGCCGGTGACGTCGCCGATGGCGAAAATCGTCGCCGCCTTGGTCCGGCAATAATCGTCGGCGTCGATGAAGCCGCGCGCGTTGGCCTCGAGCCCGGCGGCGGCGAGGTTCAGGCCGTCGGTCACCGGCCGGCGGCCGACGGCGTTGAGCAGCAGGTCGGCCCGCAGCGTTTCGTCGCCGCAGCGGCCGCTCACGCCGTTCGCGTCGGCGGCGATGTCGCCGAGCGGCTTGCCGGTCAGCACGCGGATTCCGAGCGCCTTTTCCATGTGCGTGCGGACCTCGCTGCGCAGGTCGGCGTCGAGCAGCATCAGGATGTCGGCGAGCAGCTCGACGATGGTCACCTTGACGCCGAGCATCGCCGCCATCGAAGCGATCTCGCAGCCGATGAACCCGCCGCCGAGCACAATCATTCTCTTCGGCAGCCGGTCGAGCGCGAGGAAGCCGCGGCTCTCGACAATCCGCTCGTGCGCGGGAATGAATCCGGGCGTCGCCGAGGTCGAGCCAGTGGCGATGATCGTCTTCTTCGCGCCGATCGTGAGATCGCCGTCGATGACGATCGTCTCGCGATCCTTGAACGCCGCCGTACCCGAGAACTGCTTGACGCCATTGGCGGTCAAGAGCTGCTTCACGCCGCCGCGAAGCTGGTCGACGACCTTGTCCTTGCGGCGGACCATCGCGGCGTAATCGAAGGTCGCGCCGCTGACCGAGACGCCGAACGCCGCGGCGTCGCGGACGTGGGCGAACGTCTCGGCCGACGCGATCAGCGTCTTGGTCGGGATGCAGCCGTAGTTCAGGCACGTCCCGCCGAAGCGTTCCCGCTCGACGATGGCGACCGACGCGCCAAGCTGCACGGCGCGGATGGCGGCGGGATAGCCGCCGGGTCCGGCGCCGATGACTACGACGTCAAAGCGCTCCATAGTCCGTTATCCTCGAGCTTGGTCTTGATGCTGTTGACGAAGCGGGTCGCCGTCGCGCCGTCGATCAGGCGATGATCGGACGACAGCGTCATCTTCATGATCGGCCTTGCGACGATCGCATCGTCGCGCACGACCGGCTTCTTGACGGTGCTGGACACCGCCAGAATCGCCGATTCGCCGGGATTGATGATCGCCGTGAAGTTCTCGACGTCGAGCATGCCCATGTTCGAGATGGTGAACGTCGATCCGCTCATCTCGTCAGGCGCGAGGCCACCGGCGCGCGCCTTGTCGACGAGCTGCTTGGCGCCCGCGCTGAGCTCCGCCATCGTCATCTCGTCGGCGTCGCGCACAACCGGGACGACCAGCCCTTGGTCGAGGTTGACCGCAATGCCCAGGTGCACGCGGCTATGCCAGCGGATGGTCTTGCCGTCGGTGGCGCTGTTGACCGCGGGGAATTCCTTCAGCGCCAGGACCGACGCCTGCGCGATGAAGTCGGTGACCGAATAGCGCGCTCCGGCGCCGTTGAGCCGTGCGCGATGGGCGAGCGCTTCCGTCATGTCGACTTCGACCGTGACGTAGAAGTGCGGCGCGGTGACGACGCTCTGGGCCAGACGCTGGGCGATGACCTGCCGCATCTTGCTCATCGCCTTCGGCTTTTCAGCGACGGCGCGCTCGACGTCGGCGACTTCAATGCGCTTGCCCGCATTGTCGGCGCGGAGCGCGATAAGATCGAGGCCCTCCTTCGCCGCCAGCGCCTTGGCGGCGGGGCTGACGCGCAGGCTCGCGTAGTCGTTCGCCTCGAGATAGGCCTTCACGTCCTTTTCGACGATGCGGCCTTCGGGGCCGCTGCCGACGATGGCGTGCGGATCGATCACGCTGTCCTTGGCGAGCGCCGCGGCGCGCGGGCTGATGCGAAAGCGCGCAGGCGCGGCCGGAGACGGCGCGGCGGGGGCGACAGCGGGAGCGAGCGCGGCGGCGATCGGCGCGGTGCCGCGGGCGGCTGGCTTGGCGGGCTTCGCCGCGGGCGGCGCGCTCGCTGGCGCCGGGCGCGCGGCGGCCGGCGTCGCCGGAATGGCCTCGCCCTTGGCGCCGAGATAGGCGACGACGCTCTGCACCGGGACGCTGACGCCGACGCCGACGACGATCTTGAGCAGCGTGCCTTCGCTGAAGCTCTCGACCTCCATGACCGATTTGTCGGTCTCGACCAGGAACAACACGTCGCCCTTGGCGACTGTGTCGCCCTCCTTCTTCAGCCACTCGACGATGGCGCTGTCTTCGGTCATCTGACCGAATTTGGGCATGACGATCGGGGTGACCATGGCGCGGCCTACAGGATCGAGCGAGCGGCGGCGATCAGATCATCGACGCTGGGCAGGAACGCCTGTTCCAGCACATACGCCTGCGGCGCGATGCCGTTCTTGGCGCCGACGCGCAGAACCGGCGCGTCGAGATAGTCGAACGCCATCTGCTGCACCGTCGAGGCTATCTCGCCGGTGAAGCTACCGATGTGAACGGCGGCGCTGGCGACGACGCAGCGTCCCGTCTTCTGCACCGAGCGGATCACGGTCTCGATGTCGAGCGGCACCAGGCTGCGCAGATCGATGACTTCCGCCTCGATATTGCTCTCCGCGGCGAGCCGTTCGGCCGCCTTCAGGCAATCATGAACCACCGGGCCCCAACTGACGAACGTGATGTCGCCGCCTTCGCGCTTCACGTCGGCGACGCCGAGCGGAATGAGATGCTCACCCTCGGGAACCGGACCCTTCGCGCCGTAGAGCAACTGCGACTCGATGAACAGAACCGGGTTGTTGTCGCGAATGGCCGACTTCAGCAGACCCTTCGCGTCAGCCGGCGTCGACGGATAGATCACGTACAGACCGGGGATATGGCAGAACATCGACTCAAGCGTCTGCGAATGCTGCCCGCCGTAACCCTTGCCGCCGCCAGCCGAAGCGCGGATGACCAGCGGCACTTCGGTCTGCGCGCCGCTCATATAATGCCACTTGGCGGCCTGATTGCTGATCTGGTCCGACGACATCAACGCGAAGTCGAAATACATCAGTTCGACCACCGGCCTTAAGCCGCGCATCGCCGCGCCGCAGGCGGTGCCGCAAATGCAGGCTTCGCTGATCGGCGTATTGAAGACGCGATGGCGGCCGAAGGTCTCCAGCAGGCCCTTCGTCACCTTGAACGCGCCGCCGTAGTCGGCGACATCCTCGCCGTAGAACACGACGCGATTGTCGCGCGTCATCTCTTCGGCGAGCGCCTCGCGCAGCGCATCCTTGTAGGTGATCTCGCCCTTGGCGCGCTTCGACTTGGGCGCCGGCGCGTAGGTCTCGACCTTGGCGAATTGCGGCGGAACGACCTCGCTCTTTGTGTCCGTATACATGAAAGTGAGGACGTCCTTGACGTCGGGGTCGGCGGCGTCGGCGGCGCGCTTGGCGGCGCGCGCGTTGCGGTCGGCGACGCGCTGCGTCACCGCTTCGATTCCCTCGGCGTCGAGCACGCCGGCGGCGATCAATTCCTTCTTGTAGGCCTCGATCGGGTCGACCGCCTTCCAGGCCGCCTCCTCTTCCTTGGTGCGATATTCGTTGCGCGGATCGCTCAACGAGTGGCCCCAGTAGCGATAGCAGTCGGCCTCGATCAGGACCGGACCTTTGCCCTCGCGGCACAGCTTCGCGCCTCGCAACACTGCGTCGCGCACGGCCAGGGCGTTCATGCCGTTGACGACCTCGGCGTGCATCCGGTTGTCGGCGAAACCCGCGGCGCGCTGCGCCAGGCGGCTCACGCCCGATACTTCGTCGTCGGCGCGACCCGTCATGCCGTAATGGTTGTTGCAGACCAGGAAGATGATCGGCAGGCCGAAGGCGCGCCCATTGGCGTAGTGGTTGGTGAACTGGGACTGGGCGGCGAAATTCAACGATTCGAGCACGACGCCGTTGGCGTAAGCGCCGTCGCCGGCGAAGCAGCACACCACGCCGCCGTCGGCGAAGTAGCGGCTGGCCAAGGCTGCGCCGGTGGCGATCGGCACGCCGCCGCCGACGATGGCGTTGGCGCCGAGATGGCCGACGGAAAAGTCGGCGATGTGCATCGAGCCGCCGCGCCCGCGACAATACCCTTCGTCCTTGCCGAACAGCTCGCCGATCGTTCGGTAGACATGCTGCTCCAGCGCCGCCTCGAGCAGCTCCTCGCGGCTGTTGGCGCGGCAACCCGGCACGCGCCCGCGCAGGGTCTCTTCGTCCATCGCGCGCAAGGCGACCGTCCCCTTGGCCAGACTTTCGCCGTGGCCGCGATGGGTGCTGGTGATGTTGTCGGCGATGCGCAGCGCCGAGCAGGCGCCGGCGGCCGTTCCTTCCTGGCCGACCGAGACATGCGTCGGGCCGCGATAATTGTAATCGCGAATGGGATCGTAAGCGCCGGAACGCAGCTTGACGATCATCTCCTCGAATTCGCGGATGACAAGCATGTCTTCGAGGATCGCGATCGCTTCCGCCGAGGTCAGCGAATTGGACGCGAGCTCCGATCGAAGGCTGCCCTGAAAGCTGTAAGCGGGGATCTTGCCGCAATCGATCACGAACGGATCGAACCGAGGCCGCATGTCGCTCAAAAACGTGCCAGGCTCGGTCGACATCTTGTAGCTCTTTCTTTGTTGCAGGCCCGCGCGACTGGCACGACGGATCCTCCCCGTCCTTTGTGACAGACGTTACCGCACAAACATGCCAGACCTCTTGCTGTACATCAATTCCCTATCGTGGCGTTTTGTTCACTTTTTCCGAGGACCCCGCCAGCGGACCTGGCGGAGGGGAGGGAGGGGTCCGCGGCGGCGGCAAGGCGCCCGAAGGGCGCGAAGATCGCCCGCACGGTCAAAAAACACGCGACGATGAAGTTAGTTAGGCGCTTCCCGTATGCTGCGGCCGCCGGCCAAAGGGGGAGGGACGATGATAGAGACGCTCATGCCGAAGGTTCGTCTCGGACGCACGGACCTGATGGTGTCGCCGATCTGCTTTGGCACGTCGGGGCTCGGTGACATGCCAGCCGCCTTTGGCTACAGCGTCTCGGTCGAGCGCGCGGCGGCGACGGTGAACGCAATTCTCGACGGGCCGACCAACTTCATCGACTCGGCGCGCATCTGCGGCGAAGGGCGCAGCGAGGAGCGCCTCGGCGCCGTGCTTCGCGAACGCGGCGGCCTGCCCGCCGGCTTCGTGCTCTCGACCAAGATCGATCGCGATCCCGACACGGGCGTCTTCGACGCCGCGCAGGCGCGCCGCTCGCTCGAGACGAGTCTCAGGATCCTCGCGCGCGAACGTTTCGATCTCCTCTACCTGCACGACATTGAGCACGCGCGCTCGCCGAGGCGATGAGCCGTGACGGCGCGCTCGGCGAACTGTTCCGCATCAAGGAGGAAGGCTTGGCCAAAGCCGTCGGCCTCGCCGCCGGCAAGGTCGACATGATGATTCCGCTGCTTCGCGATTGGGATTTTGACGCGGTAATGACTCACAATCGGTTCACGCTGGTCAACCGCAACGCCGAGCCGTTGCTCGATCTCGCAATGGCGAAGGGGATCGCGGTGATGAACGCCGCCCCCTACGCTAGCGGCGTCCTCGCCAAGGGCTCGGTCGCCTATCCGCATTACGCCTATCAGGAAGCGGACGACGCCGCGCTCGCGCCGATCCGCCGCATCGAGGCGATCGCCGCGCGCCACCACGTTCCGCTTGGCGCGGCGGCGCTGCAGTTCTCGCTGCGCGACAAGCGCATCACTTCGACGGTGTGCGGCGTCACCAAGCCAGAGCGGGTGAAGGAGACGCTGGACTGGGCGCGGTTGCCGATTCCCGAGGCGTTCTGGCAGGAAGTCGCGAGCCTTCCGTTCGCCACCGACGACCCGGAGGCGACCCGCACACACCAGAAGGCGTAGAGCAGACAACGGCGCGCTCCGCGAAGCCGGAGGGCAACAAGAAAACGCCGGGCGCGTCGCGCGCTATCTCTCGCGCGCGCCTCGGCGAAAGAAATCGAGGAAGGGCGCGAGCCCTTCCCCGATCCGGGGAGGCTCTCAGTCGTAAAGGACCGCGGCGATCTTGGGATCGTCGATGTTGGTCTTGTCGTACCAGTAGAAGCCGGTGTCGGTCACCGTCGGCAGCTTCTCGCCCTTCAAGGCCTTGACGGCCGAGTCGACCGTGCAGGCGCCAATGCCAACCGGGTTCTGGGTGATCGCGCCAGCCATCAGGCCGGAGCGGATCTCGTCCTTCTGCTCCTTGCCCGAGTCGAAGCCGATCAGCACGAGCTTCCTGCCGGATTCCTTGACGCCGATCGCCGCGCCCTCGGCCGAGCCTTCGTTGGCGCCGAAGATGCCCTTGAGGTTCGGGTGCGCTTCGATATCCGCCTTGGCGATCTCGGCCGACTTCAAGTGGTCGCCGGCGCCGTACTGGACGCTGACGATCTTGATGTTGGGATGCTTGTCCTTCATCTCGTTGAGGAAGCCGTCGCGGCGGTCGATGCCGGTGCGGCTCGTCTGGTCGTGCACGATAACGGCGACCTCGCCGGTATCGCCGATCAATTCGGCCATCTTGTCGGCGGCCACGCCAGCGGCCGCCACGCTATCCGTCCGGCAAGTCGTCAGCGGGATGTCGCTGTCGACGCCCGAGTCGAAGGCGATGACCGGGATGTTTTCCGCCTTCGCCTTCTGCAGAAGCGGGATCGCCGCCTTGCTGTCGAGCGCCGCGAAGCCGATCGCGTTCGGGTGCTTGGCGAGGTCGGCCGAGAGCATGTCGATTTGCTTGTCGACCATCGCCTCGCTCTCCGGGCCCTCGAAGGTGATCCGGACGTTGTCCTTCTTCGCCGCCTGTTCGGCGCCGAGCTTCACGGCCTGCCAGAACTGGTGCTGGAAGCCCTTGGAGACGAGGGGGATATAGGGCTCATCGGCGCGAGCGCTCGCCGAGAGTCCGATCGCCGTCAGGGCGCCGAGCGCCACGCCCAATTGCCATTTCTTCAACATGATTGTTCCTCCGCTGTGGCAGTCGTTTCCATTCCCGTTTTTCCGCCTCGCTTTTCCGCCGGGCGGTGGCGGTCTTCGTCGCTTCTTTCCCTCCTTCGAAAATGACGCCTCGCTTTCTTACCCGCGCTTACGGCGCAAGATGTCGGTGTAGACGGCGAGGATGATGATGACGCCGGTCACGACCGTCTGCCATTCCTGCGCGACGGAAAGAATGCGCAGGCCGTTGGTGAGCACGCTCATGATGAACGCGCCGATGATGGTGCCGAGGATCGATCCCGTTCCTCCGCTCAAGGACGTGCCGCCGATCACGACCGCGGCGATCGCTTCGAGCTCGTAGCCCTGGCCGAGCGCGGGCTGGGCGGAATTGAGACGCGACGCGATAATCAGGCCCGCGACGCCACAGATCGAACCGCAAAGGCTGTAGATGCCGATTTTCCACAGGTCGACGTTGACGCCGCATAGACGCACCGCCTCCTCGTTGCTGCCAAGCACGTAGGTGTAGCGCCCGAACAAGGTGCGATTGAGCACGAACGCGGCCACGGTCGCGATCACAAACAGGATCAGCACGCCGTTGGGGATGGGCACGCTCGGCACGACGTCGCCGATCAGCGAGGCCTGCGAGATCATGTAGAAGTTAGGCGTGTCGTTGAAGTAGATCGGCTTCACGCCCGAAACGATGAGGGAGAGGCCCTTGATCAGCCACATCATGCCGAGCGTGGCGATGAAGGGCGGAATTTTTAGCTTTGCGATGAGGGAGCCGGAGATCGCGCCGCTGAGCGCGCCGGTGCCGATCGCGGCGAGGACCCCGGTCCACATCGGCAGATGCCAATCGGTCAGGAACACGCCGCACATCACCGCGCAGAAGGTCATCAGCGTGCCGACTGAAAGATCGATGCCGGCGCTGATGATGACGAAGGTGCTTGCGACGCCCAGCACGCCGTTGACCGCCGTCGCCTGCAGGATGCCGAGGAGGTTGTCCATCTGGGCGAAGGCGGGCGAGGCGAAGCTGAAGAAGACGAGGAGCAGAATGAGGCTCGTAAAGGCGAGCAGCTTATGCCGGGCCTGCGCCCCGAAGAAGCGGTTGAGTCCGGGCTCGCTCGCGGGCGTGCGGGCCTTCGCGACGACGCGTTCGGTGGAGGTGACCGTGTTCGGTTCCATGCTTCAAGTCGCCATTTTTTCGCGTTGCGTCGCCAACTGCATGATTCGCTCCTGGGTCGCCTCTTCCGGCATGAGCTCGCCGGTGATCCGCCCCTCGGACATGACGACGATCCGATCGCTCATGCGAAGACTCTCAGGCAACTCCGAGGAAATCACGACGATTGCCTTGCCCTGATTGGCGAGCTCGCGCAGGAGCGCCTTGAACAGCTCGGCGATCTCGGCGTTGTTGAGCGCCGCCGTCGGCTTGTCCATGATCAGCACGCGCGAATTGTGGGAGAACGACTTGGCGATCTCCACCATCTGCTGTTTGGCGACCGTGAGGTTGCCGACGACGGTGCGGGGATCGATGGTCAGGTTGAGGTAGGCGAGCAGCGCGGCGACGGCGCGATTGAGCTTGTCCTCGTCGAGCAGCAGGCCGAAGGCCCGCCTCGGTTCGCGGCCGACGAAGATGCCTTGGGCGACGGTGAGATGATTCATCAGTTGCAATTCCTGATGAATGATGCCGACGCCGGCGTACTGCGCTTCGCGCGGGTCGGCGAAGGCGACCTCCTGGCCGTTGTAAAGAATCCTTCCGCTGTCCTTGGAGTTGACGCCAGCGAAGATCTGCATCAGCGTCGACTTGCCGGCGCCGTTCTCGTCCATCAGCGCGTGGACGTCTCCGAGCATCAGTTCGAACCGGACGTCGCTCAACGCGCAAACGCCGGAAGACGTCTTGCTGAAGTTTGCCACTTCGATGAGAGCCGCCATCCGTCCGCCCTCGAAGCTTGAACTTATTCGTACTTTTTTCCCGGGCCCGCTAACTTGTCGTCGCAATATTCTAATCCCGCGACGAGCGCCAACCTACTGATATTTAATCGGATGGTTCTATTCCGTTCCGCTGTCAAAGTGATTTTCCGAAGGGGGTTGGATCATTTCGTCGCGCGCGTCGGGTCCGACGCTTTGCGCCAGAGGCGCCCGCTCTTGCGCCCCTTCCCCCAAACCGGATCGCATTCGGCCCGCGGCGGCCGTCAGCCGGCCGCCCCGGAACCGCCAGCGAAGCGGCGCGCGGTGCGTTCGGCCCGAAGCCGCCGCGCCGGTCAGCCGTAGAGCGGTCCGTAGGTCTGACAGGCCCGATAGTCCTGTCCGTCGGCGTCCATGCCGAACGCCGCCCAGGAGCTCGGGCGATAGATCGCCGCTTCGTCGACGTTGTGCATGCTCACCGGGATGCGCAGCAGCGAGGCGAGCGCGATGAAGTCCGCGCCGACGTGTCCGTGCGCCAGCGCGCCGTGGTTGGCGCCCCAGGCCGCCATCACCGAATAGGCGTCGCGGAACGGTCCCTTGCCGGTCAGCCGCGGGGCGAACCAGGTGGTCGGCCAGCTCGGGTCGGTGCGCGCCTCCAGCGTCTTGTGCGCCGCCTCCGGCAGCTCGACGCTCCAACCCTCGGCGAGCTGCAGCACCGGGCCCAGCCCCTTGACCAGGTTCAGGCGGGCCATGGTGAACGGCACGCCGCCGCGGGTGAGGAAGTGGCTCGAGAACCCACCGCCGCGGAAATACTCCTCCACGCCGGGGCACCAGTCGGTCGCTGCGAGCGCCGCAGCGGCGTCCGCGTCGGTCAGCTCCCAGTGCGGCTTCATCGTCGGCTGGCCTGCGGCGTCCTTCGCCGTGCAGGCGCCATCGAGCGCCGCCGCGCCGGAGTTGATCAGGTGCAGCAGCCCAGAGGCGGCGTGACCTTCGAGCTGATGGCCGGTGACGCGCTTGACCGCGTCCGGAGACCAATAGGTGCGCACGTCGGCGAAGATCTGCGCCTTGTTGGTCAGCAGATGGCCGAACAGCATCGTCACGCCGTTCAGGCTGTCGTTCTCGGTGGCGAGGACGATCGGTTCGCGCAGGCCGTTCCAGTCGAACGAGCTGTTGAGCAGCGCCTCGGCGACGTCGGCGTTGGGGTACTGGTCGGTCCACTGCCGCTGACCCTGGAAGCCGGCGGCGATGGCGTTGAAGCCGAGCGCCTCCTCGGCCCAGCCGGCGTCGACGAGCTTCGGATTGCCGTGCATCATGTCGCGGATGGCCATCGTCATGATTAGGCTCTCGCGCAGGATGCGCCGCTTGTCGTCGGCCGAACGCGGCTTGGCGTTGCGTTCAATGCCGTAGCGGAAGTGCTTGTCGGCCCACGCCAGCGCGCGGTCCAGCTCGGCCTTGTCGAAAATCCCATTGTCCAGCCGCCGGCGCACCTCCGTCATGTCGACGGTCTGCACGCGCATGCCGAGCCAGGACTCGAAGAAGTCATGGTTGACGATCGATCCGGCGATGCCCATCGAGACGTTGCCGACTGAGAGATAGCTCTTGCCGCGCATGTTGGCGACCGCCAGGGCGGCGCGCCCGAAGCGCAGAAGCTTCTCCTCGACGTCGGCGGGCACGGCGGAGGCGCCGGCGTCCTGCACGTCGCGGCCGTAGATCGAGAAGGCGGGCAGACCCTTCTGGTTGTGCGCCGCCAACGCCGCCGCGAGATAGACCGCGCCGGGCCGCTCGGTGCCATTGAAGCCCCAGATCGCCTTCGGCCGCAGCGGGTCCATGTCGATGGTCTCGCTGCCGTAGCACCAGCACGGCGTCACCGACACCGTCGCGCCGACGTTCGCGCCGGCGAACTTGGCTTCGCAGGCGGCGGCTTCCGCCATGCCGGCGATCGTGGTGTCGGCGATCACGCACTCCACCGCTTCGCCGCCCGGGTGGCGCAGCTTGGCCGATAGCAGCGCCGCGGTGCGGCGCGCCATCGCCATCGTCTGCTCTTCCAAAGATTCGCGCACGCCACGGCGCCGGCCATCAATGATCGGCCGCACGCCGATCCTCGGCAAGGAACTCGTCATGTGTTGGATCTTCCTCTTTACCTGAGCCGATTCCATCCCGTTCGCGGCGCCCTTCCGTCCGGCCTTGTCGCGCCGGACGCCGTGCGCCTGATTATCGCTTTACGCGCCGCCTAGAGAGCGCTACTTCGAGTTAGCACTTTACTCTGCACGATCGGAGGCGCGCAAGGGGGAGGATGTTTCGCCCGGACGATTCGTCGCAGCTGACGCGATCGCGACTTGTCGCCGCCGCGAAATCGGCGTGTGGATTTAGACGATCGACGACATTGGTTTTTCGAACGCTGCGTTGCAGGGACCACAGGTGCCGAAGACTGTTGCAGAGATCGCTCGCGAGACAGGTTTGTCGGTGACGACCGTCCGGTTGATCGCCAACGGGCAGGCCGGCAAGTACCGAATCAGCGAGGCGACGGCGAAGATCGTCGAGGAGCAAATCCGGCGCTACGGCGTCGTGGTCAATCACGCCGCCCGAAGCCTCAAGCTCAGGCGCACGGATACGATCGGGCTGGTGGTGCCGGAGCTGAGCAATGCGTTCTTTGCGCGCCTGATGTCGGGCCTCGAGGAGCTTTGCCGCGGCAGCGGCTTGGTTCTATTGACCTCGTCGACCAACGAAAATCCGGACCTCGAAGACCGGGCCATCCGTAGCCTGTGGGCGCGCGGCGTAGACGGACTGATCGTCGCCCCTTGCCGGACGCCCGACTATGGCAGGCTGTTCGCCAAGAACGCCAAATTGCCGATTGTCGTCGTCGATCGCGCTTATCCCGGTTCGCGCTATCCCTCGGTCGTCAGCGACAACCTCGAGGCCGGCCTCGCGCTGACTCGGGCCGTCCTGGCGACAGGCGCGCCGTTGACCGCATTCCTGTGCGGCCAACCGGAGTTGCCCACCATCGTGGGCCGCATTCGCGGTTTCGCCGCCGCCTGCCAAGAAGCGGGCATGACGAACTGGGAAGCGTTGATCTTGCGCGCGGCGGAAAACAGCGTCGGCGCCGGACGAACCTTGATGGAACAATTGCTGGAATGCGGGTCTCCGCCGGCGGCGTTCGTGTGCTCATCCCTGATGGTGCTGGAAGGCGCGACGCAGCGTCTGAAAGAGCGACTCGGGCACATTCCGCCCGAGACGGTTATGGGCACCTTTGACGATCAGGAATTCCTGGACTTCCTGCCCAACCGGGTCTTTTCGGCGCGGCAGAACGAAGCGGAATTGGCGTCGCGAGCGTTCGCGCGGCTCGAGGACCTGCGTTCCGGGAAGATGGCCGGGCCGGAGCAGATCACAGTGCCATTCCAGTTGATCCAGCGCGGTGGCGTCCGCAGCGCGCTTCGCGCCGACGCTGGTCTGTGCCGGTCAGGCGGTTCCAGGCGATCTTAGGGTCCGGCCTCATAACCAATAACTGATGGTCGCAGCGATGCGGACCGCAGCGAGGAAGGTCACGGCGTTGCGGTCATAGCGGGCCGCGACGCGGCGGAAGTCCTTCAGCCGGCAGACCACGCGCTCGATGGCGTTGCGGTTGCGGTGGAGGAACGGCGAGAAGCCGTTTTTCCACTTGCGATTGGCTTGGCGCGTCGACCGCGTCGTGGGGGCGCCGCTTCATTCGGCCGCAGAGCGAAGCCGATTCATGCGGCAGCCTCAGTGACCCCCATTGATGTCGATCCGCCGCCCCGACGCGTCGAAGACATGGATATCCTGAAGCGGCGCGCGGAATGTGACGGTCTGCGAAATGTCCGGCGTTTCCCTGCCGCGGACCTCCACGACCAGCATCTTGTCGTCTCCCCGCCGGACATGGGCAAAAGACGACTCGCCCAGCCGTTCCACCAGTTCAACCACGCCGCTGGTGGCGAACGGCCCCTGACCGGCAATCCTCAGATGCTCGGGCCTGACGCCGATCGTGACGTTTGCGCCGCGATCGAGCGCGCCGGTCGGCAGCGCCAGCGGCTCGAACCCGACGCCGACGACGCGGGCAATCCCGCCGTCCACGCTTTCCACTGCGCCGGAAAAGAAGTTCATCGCCGGCGAGCCGATGAAACCGGCGACAAAGAGGTTCGCCGGCGCATAGTAAAGATCGAGCGCCTTGCCGATCTGCTCGATGCGGCCCTCGCTCATCACCACAATCCGGTCGGCGAGCGTCATCGCCTCGGTCTGATCGTGGGTGACATAGACCATGGTGGCGCCGAGAAGGCGGTGCAGGCGCGCGATCTCGACGCGCGTCGAGACGCGCAGCGCCGCGTCGAGATTCGACAGCGGTTCGTCGAACAGGAACACATCGGGCTCGCGCACGATCGCGCGGCCGATCGCCACTCGTTGGCGTTGCCCGCCCGAAAGATCGCGCGGGTAGCGAGCGAGAAGCGGCTCGAGCCTCAGCATGCGCGCGGCCTCGTTGACGCGCCGCTCGCGCTCGGCCGGCGCCACCCCGGTGAACTTGAGGCCGAACGTCATGTTCTTGCGCACGTCCATGTGCGGATAGAGGGCGTAGGACTGGAACACCATCGCGATCTTGCGTTCAGCCGGCGCAAGCCCGTTGACCAGCCGATCGCCGATGTAAATGTCGCCTGTCGTCACGCCGTCGAGTCCGGCGATCATGCGCAGCAACGTCGACTTGCCGCAGCCCGAAGGGCCGACGAGAACGATGAACTCGCCGTTCTCGACGCTGAGGTTGATGTCGCTGAGCACATTCGCGGAGCCGTAGCTCTTGCCCAGATGTTCGACGCGGAGGTTGGACATCGCGAAAAGCGCCCTACTTGACGGCGCCGGAGGTCAATCCGGCGATAAGCTGACGGGAGAAGATCACGTAGATGACGACGACGGGCAGAATGGCCATCGACAGCGCCGCCAGCACGGAATTCCAATCGGTGATGTACTGGCCGAGGAACTGCTGCACGCCGAGCGTGATCGTGTGGGTCGAATCGCTCGACGTCAGGATCAGCGGGAACCACAGATCGTTCCAGATCGGCACGATGGTGAACACGGCGACGGTGGCGATCGCCGGCCGCAGCAGCGGCGCAATCACCTCGAAGAAGATCCGCGTCTCGGGAACGCCGTCGCAGCGCGCGGCGTCGCGCAGGTCCTTGGGGATTTGCTGAATGAACTCGCTGAGGATGAAGATCGCCATCGGCAGGCCCTGCGCGATGTAGACGAGAATCAGCGCCGTCAGCGTGTCGTTGAGACCGGTCGTCCGCATCATGTTGAGGATCGCCACCGAGCCGAGCCGGATCGGCACCATGATGCCGATCGACAGGAACAGCGCCAGTGCGGTCGAGCCGCGGAAGCGGTATTCGCTCAACGCCCAGGCCGCCATGGCGCCGAACAGCAGCACCAGCCCCATGCTGACCAGGGTCACGATCAGCGAGTTCTCGAAATAGACGACGATATGCGACGCCCGGAACACCTTCTCGTAGCCGATCAGCGAGAAGGTGGACGCGTTGGGCGGCGACAGCGGCGACCCGAAGATGGCGTTGCGCGACTTGAACGAGTTCATCACGACGAGGAGGATCGGACCGAGCGCCAGCGCACTGTAGGCGATGAGAACGGCGTGGACCGCAAGTGAGCGCGCGCGTTGTTCGAGAAACACGGCCGGAAATCCTCAGAATGTGTAGCGACGCATGCGGCGTTGGACGACGAACAGATAAAGGCAGACACCGGCCAGAACGATGAAGAACATCACGGTGGCGACGGCGGCGCCCATCGTCGGATTTCCGAGCTGAAGCTGGTTGCCGAAAAACGTGCGGTAGAAGAACGTGCCGAGGATGTCGCTGGCGAAGTTCGGGCCGGCGAGCGCGCCCTTGACCGAGTAGATGAGGTCGAAAGCGTTGAAATTGCCGACGAACGTCAGAATCGACACCAGGCCGATGGTCGGCAGCACCAGCGGCAGTTTGATGTGGAGGAAGATGCGGAGTTGGCCCAGCCCGTCGACGCGCGCGGCGTCGACGAGTTCGTCAGGAATGTTCAGCAGCGCCGCGTAGATCAGCATCATCGGAATGCCGACGAACTGCCACACCGACATCAGCGCCAGCGTGACCAAGGCGGTCGACTCCAGCCCGAGCCAGGGCGCGAACCACGATCCGAGACCCACCGCCTTCAGCGCGCCCTCGGCGACGCCCCACAGCGGCGAGAGGATGAGGTTCCATGAGAAGCCGACGATGACCACCGACAGCATGGTCGGCAGAAACAGGACCGTTCGGTAGAAGCTCTTGAGCTTCAGCCCAGGCAGGCTGAGGAGGCCCGCCAAGACAATGCCGATCGGATTCTGCACCGCCATGTGGATGGTGAAGAAGATCATGTTGTTCTTGAACGCGTTCCAGAACGGCTGGGACCACAGAGCGTCGGTCAGCAGGGTTCGGAAGTTGGCGAGACCGACGAAATGAACGCCGCCGCCGCTCTCGCCGGTGAAGGTCGAAAGCTGCATCGTCGCGAGCAGCGGGTAGATGGAAAACGCGGTGTAGACGACCACGGCCGGCCCGAGAAACACGGCGAGAAGGCCAATCAGCTTGGCCTTCGGCATCTGGGCGACGACTTGGGGGACGGGTTCGGCCATGGCCGGGACTTTGGGCAAGAGGCGAGATTGACAGCGTAACGATCCGTCCCTCTCTCCCGCAAGCGGGAGAGAGGAGGATTGCGTCAAGCGCTAGAAGCGGCCGAGCAGAGTTTGGCGCCCCGCCGACGCTGGCGTCACTTGGCGGGCTTGTACCACTTGTCGAGGCCGTCCTGCAGCTGCTTGCCGGCAGCTTCAGGGGTCAGCTTCCCGTTGATGACCTGCGCCGACACGTTCCAAAGCTCGTTCTCGAGGTTGGGCGTGCCGCGCGACAGGATCTGGTACGAGTTGCGGATCGTCGACTTGCAGTCCTTACGCCAGCCGACCATCGTCGCAGCGAGGTCGTCGTCGACCTTCACCGGCGTGGTGTTGAGCGAGAAGAACCCGGGCAGCGCGTTGGAATAGAGCGCGGCGAATTCCGGGGTCGTCAGCCAGGCGAGGAACTTCTTGGCGTCATCCTTGTTCTTTGACGCCGAGTTCAAGCCCATAGCGATGTCGGTGTGGTCCGAGATGTAGCAATCCGTGTCGCCGGCCGGGAGCGGCGGCGGGAAGGCGCCCATCGCGAACTTGGCCTGAGCGCGGAAGGTCGAGATGTCCCACGAGCCGGCCGGATAGATCGCCGCCTTGCCGAGCGAGAACAAGTTCTGGCTGTCCGGATAAGTCTGCGCCTGGAAGCCGTTGCCCATATAGGGCGCCCAGGAGGCGAGCTCCTTGAACACCGCGAGGTACTGCGGATCGGTGAACTTATCTTTGCCGGCGATGAGGTTCAGGCGGCCGGTCTCGCCTTTCCAGTAGTCCGGGCCGATGTTCTGGAAGCCCATGGTCGCGGCTTCCCATTGGTCGGCGGTGCCGAGATCGATCGGGGTGTAGGTCCCGTCCTTCTTCAGTTTGTCGAGGAGGTCGTGGAACTCCGCCATCGTCTTCGGCGGCGTCACGCCGATCTTCTTGAAGGCGTCGACGTTGTAGATGAAGCCGTGAATTACGGAGGCCATTGGGACGCAGAACGTCGTCTTGCCGTCGTCAGTCTGCCAAGCGGCCTTGGCGACGCTCGAGAAACTCTCCATCCCCTTGAGATCGTTCAGGCTGTCCAGCTGGTGCTTGTTGAAGAGATCGAGCGAGGCGTCGAACGGCCGGCAGGCGATGATGTCGCCGGCCGTGCCGCCTTCGAGCCGGGCGTTGAGGGCGGCGTTGTATTCCTTCGGCGCAGAAGGCGCGAACTCGACCTTGATGTCGGGGTAGGTCTTGTTGAAGGCGGGAATGATCTTCGAGTTCCAGATGTCGGCGTCATCGTTGCGCCAGCTCTCGATCCTTAGAGACCCCGCTTGCGCGGCGGCGAGCCCCGTCACGAGCGCCGCGGCCGCGATGGCCGCGCGGGAAACTGTCTTCCGTGTACAGTTCATCGCTTCTCTCCTCTTTTCCTGGGCGGGCGGCGCGGTTCGTCCGCGGCGCTTCGCCCGAGCTCCTCACGCAGTGTATCTAGCGCCTCGGCCAGACGGCCGCGCGAACGTTGAAGACGATTAACGGCGTCGCCGCTGTCGCGAGCGCCCGCCGACAGAAGCACCGCCGGTTTCACTTCGCCGCCAGTCGCCGCCAGCGCGGCCTGCGCCTTGTTCTCGGCGACGCCAGCAATCGACATGACGATCCCCAGCGCGCGGCTTTGCAGTTTGTCGTTGTCGGCGCGCAGGTTGACCATCAGACCGGCGTGTATGTGTCCGAGCGCCAGGCCGACGAGCGTCGAAAGCATCCCGAGCGCGCATTTCTGTGCGGCGCCGGCGGCAAGCCGCGTCGATCCCCGCAACGCCTCGTCGCCGGTGTCGAGCAGAAGCGGAACGTCGGCCTCCGTCAACAGCGGCGCGTTCGGCCGGTTGGCGATGGCGACGACCAGCGCCCCGGCGCGCCGGGCGGCTCTTGCGCCTGCCAGCGTGAACGGCGTCGATCCGCTCGCCGAGACGGCGATGACCGTGTCGCTCGTCAGATCCCCGAGCGCTGCGACGGCCCGTTCCGCCGCTTGCGCGTCGTCTTCCGCAGATGCGTCGAGGTCGAAATGCGCGCCGTCGGCGCCGGCGAGGATGACGGGAATCCGTTGGCGATCGAGACCAAAGGTGCCCGGCAGCTCAGCGGCGTCTTCCGCCGCGATGAGGCCGGCGGCGCCCGCGCCGAGATAGATGCAGCGGCCGCCGCGCTCCCATCGATCAGCCAGACGCAAAGCCGCCGTGCGGATGTCGCCTTCGGCCGCCGCGACGCATTCGACTGCCCGCCGATAGGACGCAAGCAACGCGCCCGAAAGCGCCGGCGCCGGATCGGCGGTCATGCGACGTGCGGCGTTACGCCGTCCCTGATCGCTCGAGCTCCGCAGTTCCGCGCCGCGCACATTGCGTGTACCAGTGGTAGATACCTCTTGTATTTTTCTTTAGTGAATGGCATACCTCTTGTCTAGTGGCCTGCAACACTTTTTTTACGGACTCGGGGAGCGTGGCGACAGCGCATTTCTTCATCGGCGTAGACGGCGGCGCCACCCGTTGCCGGGCGCGGATTCGCGCCGCCTCGGGCCGCCCCCTCGCTGAAGATACAGGGCCTGCCGCCAACATTTACGTGGATTTCGACGCCGGACTCGGCGTCATGCGCGAACTTGTCGCAACGGTGATCGCCAAGGCCGGGCTCGGCGCCGCGAACCGCGGCGAAATGGCGCTCGGCGTCGGTCTGGCGGGCCTGTCCAGCGCTCACGACGCGGCGCGCGTCGCCGCCGCGCTTCCCGGCTGGGCGAAAGTCGAGGTCGCCAATGACGCCGTGATCGCCTGCATCGGCGCGAACGGCTCGGGCGACGGCGGATTGATCATCGCCGGAACGGGAACGGCGGGCATCGCCCGCATCGCCGGCGCAGCCAGAATCGTCGGCGGGCGTGGTTTCCTGCTCGGCGACGACGGATCAGGCGCGCGCATCGGCGCCGACGCCATGCGTGCGGCGCTGCGCGCGTTCGATGGTCTCGAACCGATGAGCGGACTGTCGCGCGCCTTGCTGGCCAGGTTCGATTCCGATCCGCTGCGGATGATGAGCTGGGCGCAGACCGCCAAACCCGGCGACTATGGCGCGTTCGCGCCGCAGGTCTTCGAGGCCGCACGCGCCGGCGAATCGGGCGCGCTCGAGATCGTCGCTCGCGCCGCACGCGCGATTGTCGCCATCTTTCGCACGCTCGAAGCGCTCGGCGTCGAACGGATCGCCATTGTCGGCGGCGTCGCGGCGCCGTTGCGATCCTACCTTCCCTCCGAGGTCGAGGCGCGACTAAGAACGCCGAAACACGACGCCGTCGACGGCGCCGTCCTGCTCGTCGGCGGGGCGCTGCCGACGCCGGGAGAGTTGCCATGACGATCATCGCAACGTCGCAGAGCGGCGGCAAACTCTATCGCGCTGTCGTCGAGACGCTGCGGCGCGAGATCGAAGCGGGGCGCTTCGCCGAGTCGCAATTGCTGCCGGGCGAACGAGCGCTGTGCGAACTGCTGGAGGTGTCGCGCACCACCTTGCGCAAGGCCATCGCCGAACTGATCGCCGAGGGCGTGCTGTTCCATCGCCACGGCGCCGGCACCTTCATTCATCGCGCGACGCCACGCGTCGACCAGCCGTCGTCGCGCTTGACCAGCTTCACCGAGGACATGCAACTGCGTGGGTTCGAAGCGACCTCGCGCGACCTCGAGCGCGGCGTGTCCCTGCCCACGCCCGACGAAGCAATGATGCTCAGCGTGGGACTGAACGACCGGGTGTTCCGGCTCGGCCGCCTGCGGCTCGCCAACGACGTGCCGGTGGCGATCGAGCACGCGGCCGTGCCCTTGCGCTATCTGCCGGACTGGGAGGGTGTCGGCCCATCCCTCTACGAAGCGTTGACCGAACGTGGGCATCGTCCGACGCGCGGGCTGCAGCGGCTGCGCGCGACGTTGCTCTCGGACGCCTACGCCGAGCTGCTCGGCGTCGAGCCCCGCAGCCCTGCCCTGCACATCCAGCGCATCGCCTATCTCGCCGACGGCGCCTGCGTCGAATTCACCAAGTCCTGGTATCGCGCCGACACCTACGACTTCGTCTCCGAACTCACCCTTTCGCCGCCCCTACGAAAGATCCGTGGATGACCGCCTCTCTCACCCATATGCGCGCCGAGATCGACGAGGCGGGCGATGTTGTCGCGCGCCAGATCGCGGGCGACGCCGGCCGCATCGATCGACTGGGGCGCAAGCTTCGCGCGCTTGATCCGCCGGTGCTGACGACGATCGCGCGTGGCAGCTCGGATTGCTGCGCGCTCTATCTGAAATATCTGGCGGAGATCGTCATCGGCATCCCCTGCGCGTCGATCGGTCCGTCGATCGCGACGCTCTACGGTGCCCCGCTGCGTCTTTCGCGCGCCGCCGCCGTCTCGATTTCGCAGTCGGGCCGCAGTCCCGACATCGTCGAAATGCAGCGCTCGGCGCGCAAGGCGGGCGCAATGACGATCGCCATGGTCAATGAGGTCGACTCGCCGCTGGCGACCGAGGCCGAAGAACTGCTGCCGCTGATGGCCGGCCGCGAGCAGTCCGTCGCCGCGACAAAATCCATGATCGCCGGCCTCGTCGCCGGCGCGGCGCTGGTCGCCGCGTGGCGCGACGACGCCGCTCTGAAGGACGCCATCACGGGCCTGCCGGCGATCCTGCCGGCTGAGAGCGCGCCGCCTCCCGCCGCCGTGATCGAACGGCTCGCGCGCGCCGAGCACGCCTTCGTGCTTGGACGCGGCGCGACGATCGCGGTCGCCACCGAGGCGGCGCTGAAGCTCAAGGAGACCTGCGCCATTCACGCCGAAGCCTATTCGTCGGCGGAAGTATTGCACGGACCGGCCGAGCTGGCGCGACCCGGCTTCCTCGTCATCGCCTTCATGCCGACCGACGCGGGCCGCGACGGCATGGAAATGACGCTGCGCCTTCTCGCCGCCGCCGGCGCCGACGTCTTGCGGGTCGACACGGACGGCGTCGACTCCGCCGACCGGCTCGCCTGCGCGACGTCGGCGTCGCCGCTGCTGACGCCGATCGCGATGATCCACCGTTTCTATGGGCTCGCCGAGGCCGTGTCTCGCCGCCTCGGCCGCAATCCGGACCACCCGCGCAATCTGCATAAAGTGACGGAGACAATCTGATGGCGGCGCTGGTCGGCGCGCGGATTTTCGACGGCGAGCGGTTCCTCGACGACCGCGTCGTCATCGTCGAGGAGACCCGAATCACGGGCGTCGTACCATATGCGGAGCGTCCCCGCGGCGGCGGCGAAGTCGATCTCGGCGGCGGCCTTCTCGCGCCGGGATTCATCGACGTTCAAGTCAATGGCGGCGGCGGCGCGCTGATGAACGACGACCCGAGCGCGGACGTCGTCGCCCGCATCGCAGAGTCGCATCGCAAGTACGGCACCGTCGGCATGATGCCGACCCTGGTGACCGACACGCCGGAAAAGATGCGTTCGGCGATCGCGGCGGTGCGCGAAGCGCGACGGCGCTTTCGCTCGGTGCTCGGCATCCATCTCGAAGGGCCGTTCCTCGATCCGGCGAGGAAAGGCGCACACGACGCGAACTCCATTCGTCCGATCGAACCGAGCGACATCGAAATGATCGCCAACGCCGACTGCGGCGCGATGATGTTGACGGTTGCGCCCAATCGCGTTCCCGCCGACGCGATCCGCGCCCTTGCTGCGCGCGGCGTGCTGGTTTCGCTCGGTCATTCAGAGGCCGCCTACGAGGAGGCGGAGGCCGGGCTCGCCGCCGGCGCGCGCGCGTTCACCCATCTCTTCAACGCAATGAGCCCGTTCCAGGGCCGCCAGCCCGGCATGGTCGGCGCGGCGCTCGATTCCAAGGACGCCTTCGTCGGAATCATCGCCGATGGGCATCATGTCCACCCCGTAAGCCTCAGGATCGCCTTCGCCGCCAAGCCGCGCGACCGGATGATGCTGATCACCGACGCCATGCCGCCGGCGGCGGACGGCCCCGACAGTTTCCTGTTGCAGGGCCGACGCGTTGCGCGGGTCGACGGCTGCCTGCGGCTTGGCGACGGCACGATCGCCGGGTCGGTGATCACTATGGACGAAGCTTTGCGGTTCTGCGTCGGCACGGTCGGCGTGACGCTCGCCGACGCGCTGGCGATGGCGTCGCGCAACCCGGCGGCGTTCCTGCGCCGCGATCGCGATCTCGGCCGGATCGCGCCCGGCTATCTCGCCAGCCTCGTTCACCTCGACGACGCGCTGCGGGTGAGAGAGACGTGGGTCGAAGGCGAGCCGACGCTCGCCAAAGCGACCGCCTGAGGTCAGCGCTTCAGGCGAACGACCTCGCCGGTGCGAACGCTTTCGTCCGCCGCGAACACGATGCGCAGCGAATTCAGTGCGTCCTCATGATGCGGACCGAGATCGACGCCGCCTCGGATCGCGTTGAGGAAGAGCCGCTGCTCGCGCTCGCACAGCTCCTGGTGGCCGGGCTCGTCTTCGGTCGAGATGATGTCGTCGGGCTTCGCGAACGCGCCGTTTGCGTCCAGCGCCGCATGATGGACGCGCAGCGCGTTGGTGCGCGTATGCGTATTGTGGTCGGCGGAACTCGAAGTCGAACCGGCGCTCTCGTCGGAGACGATCGACACCGAGCCGTTTGGCCCCATCATGTCTTTGACGAAATGCGCAGTTTCGCTGATCATCGGCCCCCATGCGGCCTCGTACCAGCCGACCGACCCGTCGTCGAACGTGATGTCGAGGTGGCCGTAGTTGTACATCGCCGGCGCGATCTCGTCGGTGAGCCGGGCGCCGATCGCATGGACGGCGACGGGTCGCGCCCCCGTCACTTGGCACATGATGTCGACGTAGTGGACGCCGCAATCGACGATCGGCGACGTCGACCGCATGAGATTCTTGTGCACCTGCCAGAACGAGCCCGCCGACTGCTGGTTGAGGTTCATGCGCATCACCAGCGGTTTGCCGAGCGTCCGGCCAATCTCGACGAAGCGCGACCAGGACGGATGCACGCGCAGAATGTAGCCGATCAGCAGCGTCTTGCGCGCCTCGCGCGCCGCCGCGACGATGCGCTCGGCCGCTTCGAGCGTATCGGCGAGCGGCTTTTCGCAGAACACGTGCGCGCCCGCGGCGAGCGCCTTGAGCGCCATCGCGGCGTGATGCTCGGTGTAGGCGCAGACGGCGACGGCGTCGGGATGGGTCGCGGCGAGGCCTTCGTCGAGCGACTCGAAGCGCGGCACGCCGGGGAATTCGGCCTCGAGGTCGGCTCGCGACGCCGCGTGGCGGGTGCATAGCCCGACGAGCTCAAAGTCCTCGATCGCTTTGTAGGCCCGCGCGTGACTGGTCCCCATCGTGCCGAGGCCAACCACGAGAACACGCACCCGTTGTGCGCTCATCGCTCTTCACCCGTTTTCTGCGAGCGGCCCGCGTCTGCGCCCGCGTCGCGCCTCGACAAAATATACCTCTTGTATTTTTCTATAGTCGCCAGCATACCTCTTGTCCATAGCCGCCGCACAATTTGCTGCGCGGGCGCCCGTTGAAACGAGACGTCACGCCGACCCTCGCGGCGCTGCGCCGCGGACGCTTAGGCCTTCCTGATTTTCGAAGAAGTGGACGGCGGCAGTCGTCCCGGCGAACTTGACCGGGGCGGCTGCCGCCGCGGCTGGCGGCGTCCTACTGGTCCACAGGGAGTGACCGGCAGGAGCCAACAGGGGTCTTGGTGATCCAGGTCTCGACCGGCGCCTTGCTGTTCATCGCCCGCCAGACGTCCTCGCTGCGGATCGGCATGTGCGTCAGTTCCGCTCCGATCGCGGCGTGGATCGCGTTGCCGAGAGCGGGGGCGACCGAGATCATCGGATGCTCGCCCACGCCACGCGCGCCGTAAGGCCCGTCGAGCTGGGCCGTCTCGACGATGATGCACTCGATCTTGTCGGGAAGGTCCTTGCTGGTGGGGATCTTGTTGTCCGTGAACGACGGATTGAGCAGATGGCCCTGCTGATCGTAGATGTAGCCTTCGCAGAGCGCCGTCCCGAGGCCTTGCACCATGCCGCCGATGCATTGCCCGCGGACGGATTCCAGGTTGATCGCCTTGCCGACGTCGTAGGCGGAAGCGATCTTCAGGATATGGTAGGCGCCGGTCGTCTCGTTCACCTCGACGATGATTCCGTGCGCGCCATAGGTCCAGTCGAGGGCGGGCAGGCCCTGGCCGCTCCCCTTGTCGAGGTTGGTGAGGCCCTGGGCGGTGTAGCGCCCAACGCCGATCAGCGGTCCCCCGACCGCGCTGCCGTCGGGGTAGGTGTAGCCAATCGAGAGCTGCGCGAAGGTGACGCTCATTTCGGGGCGGTGGACGATGAAGATCTTCTCCCCGTCGTGGTCGAGATCGCAGGCGTCGGCGCGCAGCGCCTGGGCCGCCGTCTGATAGGCCTTGTCGAGCAGATCGGCGCAGGCGAGGATCAGCGCGTTGCCGGTGAGCATCAGGCCTTTCGACGCGACCGTCTGCCAGTCGTAGGGATCGCGGTCGGTGTCTTTCTCGATCGTCACCCGAACCTTGCTCAGTGGGAACCGCAGGCGTTCGGCGGCGATCTGGGCGAACGCCGTGGTCGAGCCCTGGCCGATATCGGTCAAGCCGACGTTGGCGATCACCGTGCCGTCGGAGTTCATTTTCACTACGACCGAAGTGGCGGTGAAAGGCGGCATCGCCGGCGCCTTGTGCAGGGTGGCGACGCCTTTGCCGATCTTCAGGCCGGTTCGCGTCTCGCGCGCCTTCTCCTCCGCTGTGAGCGCGCCGTAGCCAATCGCTTTGGCCACGGAATCGAGGCACTTGCGCACGTCGCCGTTGTGCGCGGTGATCGCCTCGCCGGTCAGCGTGAGCGAACCGGGCTTGAGCAGGTTCTTCCTGCGAAACTCCAGCGGATCCATGCCGATCGTCTGCGCGACCAGCTCCATATGCCGCTCGAGGCCCCAGAAGAACTCGACGTGGCCGAAGCCACGGTAGGCCGTGCCGTAGGGCTTGTTGGTGTAGACGGTGTAGGCGTCGACCCAGGCGTTGGGAATCTCATAGGGCCCGCCGGCCGAGTAGCCGGTGGCGCGCGTGACGTTCACGGCGTAGTCGGCGTAGGCGCCGGCGTCCCAGAACATCTCCATCTTCTGCGCGATGATGCGGCCGTCGGCGAGCACGCCGGTCTTGATGCGGTAGGTCAGCGCGCTGCGGCAGGGCAGCAGGGAGAACTCCTGTTCGCGCGTCGCCTGGAACTTGACCGGCCTGCCTCCCGCCTTGCGGGAAAGGCAGGCGACGAGCGGCTCGAGGTGGATGCCCGCCTTGCCGCCGAACCCGCCGCCGACATTGGGGATGACGACGCGCACATTGCTGAGCGGCAGCTTGAAAGTGTGGCAGAACAACTCACGCACAGTGAACGGCGATTGCGCACTGGTCCAGATATCGACGCGGTCGCCCGACTTCCATTGGGCGATGGCGACGTGGGTTTCCATCGGCACGTGCTGAACCGACGGGTTGGTGTACTCGCGCTCGACGATCCACTCCGCTTCGGCGAAGCCCTTTTCGACGTCGCCTTTGCGGCACTTGGTCAGGTTGGCGATGTTCGTGCCGGGCTGCGGCGAGAAGGCCGCCTCGACAAAGTCGTAGCTTGCGAGATCGGGATGCACCAGCGGCGCGCCCGGCGCGAGCGCGTCCATGTGGTTGAGGATTGGCGTCAGAACTTCATACTCGACCTCGATGAGCTCCACCGCCGCTTGGGCGATCGCCCGCGTGTCGGCCGCCACTGCCGCCACCGCCTCGCCGAAGTGCCGGACTTCGTCTTTGGCCAGGATGTCCTTGTCGACCACATAGAGGCCAAGCCGGTAGGCGAGATCATGGCCGGTGAGGATCGCCCGGACGCCTGGCAGACGCTCGGCGCGCGACACGTCGATGCGCCGAATCCTGGCGCGCGCGTGCGGACTTTGCTTGACTTGTGCGTAAAGCATCCCTGGCAGCGTCATGTCGCTGACATAGAGAGCCGCGCCGGTCAGCTTGTCCGCCACGTCGTGACGCACCGGGCTCTTGCCGATCTGCCGCAGGTTCTTGGAGTTTGCCGCCTCAAGCATGACTAAGCTCCTGAACGGTCGCCGGTTGCCCGGTCGCTTCGAGCACGGCTTCGATGATCTGCACGTATCCAGTGCAGCGACAGAAGTTGCCTTCGAGGCCTTCCTTGATCTCTTCGACGCTCGGCTTGGGGTTGCGCTCGATCAGGGCGCGCGCCGACATCACGACGCCGGGCGTACAGAAGCCGCATTGTACGGCGTGCCGCTTGGCGAACGCGTCTTGCAACTCGGACGGCTTGCCGTCCCGCATCTCGCCCTCGATCGTGCGCACCGACTTGCCGTCGACCTCCGCCGCCAGAACCAGGCAGGCATTCACCGCGCGGCCGTCGAGTAGAACGGTGCAGGCGCCGCATTCGCCGCCGCCGCAGCCTTCCTTCGTTCCCGTCAGGCCGACGCACTCGCGCAGGAAGTGGAGCAACGTGATGTTTTCCGGCGCTTCGCGTTCGTAGAGAGCGCCGTTGATGATGATGTTGATCTTCATGACCTGACCTCGTCGAGAAGGCGCCGGACGTAGCTTTCGACCATATGCAGGCGATATTCCTTGGTCGCCCGCACGTCGCTGATCGGGCTGATCGCTCCCAAGAACTTAGCGACCACCGCGTCGGTGGAGAGCGCAGCGTCGAGTCCCTCGATCAACACCGGGGTCGGAGCGCACGAGCCGACGGTCAAGCGCATTTCCCCGCCGCGTTCGATGCACAGCGCGACGCTGACGATGCCGAGATCGTGGCCGTTGATCCGCTTGAGCTTGTAATAGCCGCCGCGCCCGCCCGCCGACGCGGCGGGAATGACGATGCGCTCGACCACCTCGTTGGGCGCGACGACGGTCCGCTTGACGCCCTTGAAGAAGGCGCTGAACGGGACTTCGCGCTCGCCGCCCTTCGCGCCGATCACCGCGTGCGCCCTGAGGCACAACAGCGCCGGCGCCATATCCGCGCAAGGCGACGCGTTGACGACGTTGCCGACGACGGTCGCGCGATTGCGGATCTGATAGGAGGCGAGATCGTGCGCGCAAGCGACGAGAAGTGGATAGTCGCTGCGAATTTTCGCGTCGCCGAGAACCGCATTGATGGTCGCGCCGGCGCGGATGACCAGCCCATCGCGCTCGCTCCAGGCGATGCCAGCGAAGTCCTCGACCTTTTTCGTGTCGACGACGACCTTTGGGTGGGCCAGACCGGCGCGGACGTTGACCAGCAGGTCGGTTCCTCCCGCCAGTAGCGACGCCGCGGCGCCCTCGTTCGCGAGGACGCTATGCAGCTCGGCGCGCGTCCTGGGCGCCAGATACGTGAAGTGTTGCAGCATAGGACCTCCGCCGATTTGCGGCCGCCAAGTGCGGTCGCCGTCATTTCCGACCCGTTCCCGTCACTCTGAAGGCGCCGGGTCGGCGGCGCCCGATTGTCGCTCCGCAAGGGCGCCCGCGACTCTGCGCGGCCGCAAACTCGCGGCGTTCTGGTTCAAGAGGAATTCCGCCGGCGCGCGAGCGCCCCAGACGTTCGCGCCGTAGAAGAAGCCCGTCGCCGCATCCAGGCCGGAGCTGTGGCCGATGGCGGCGAGGCGCAGCAAGGCGTGGTCGAGATCGCTCCCCGGCGCGCCGGAGCACGCCTCGGCGAGCGCCGCCAGCGGTCGCGAAATGCGCCCCGCGAGCGCGTCGCGCAGGAAAGACGCGCTGATCTCCGTCGTCTGTCCGAGCAGCTCCCGCACGACCTCGGCGAACGACATCAGGAGATGCGAGCGCGCCAAGCCGGCGGCGCGTCGACAGCAGCCGGCGGCAAAGAAGCCACAGAGGAAGTCATCGCCAGCGGGCGTTAGGCCCTGCCCCAAACCGACCAGCCGCGCCGCCGCGCCGCGGACGGCGTCAAGGCGCCCGGCCCACACGCCACGGCCGAGATCGAGCGCCGCCTGAGTCAGTCGCTCGCCCATGGCGCCGGACGGCTGCGCTCCGGTCAGCAGCGGCGCGACGCGCAAGTCGGTCGCCGCGCGCTCCTGCAGCGCTTCGAGATGCGCCACGCCGGCGCGCCAGCGCTCGTCGTCGCCCCGCAGCGGCGGCGGCGGCGGCGCGGCGAGCCGCCGCGCCGCAGCGCAATCCACCCGCAGCTTCCCGCGATCCAGCGGCCGCTCGAGCACGATCTCGTCGACCGTGAAGACGCCGCCGTCGCCCGCCGCCAATCCGAGCGAAGAGAAGTCCTCCACCGACGCGAGGCGAACGCCGTGCGGCAGATCGTCAACCTCAGCGCTGAGCAACGTCAGAAGATCGCCGTCCGGCGAGCTGAGGTTCAGGGCGGCGTGAAAGACGCTGTGAACACGCACCGGAAAATCGCCGCGCGGGACATCCGATCCCAGCGTCGCGGCCCGCCGGATTCGGTCAGCCGTAAATCGCATGAGCGCTCGCGAGAGCCTCCTTGACGGCGTTCTCGGCCTGAATGCGGCCACCTTCGATGTTGCGTCGCAGAACATCGACCGCCTTGCCGGCGTCGCGCCGTTCGATCGCCTCCAGAGTCTCGAGGTGTTGCAGGCATGTGGCCTTGAGACGCTCGGCGTTGGTGATGTCGAACATCCTCACGAAGCGGATTCGCGCATCGATGTTGGCGAGCATCTCCACGATCGCCCGATTGCCGACAGCGCGCGCAAGCGCCTGGTGAAAGTTCTCGTCGACCGTCACCGGGTCGGCGATCATCTCGGGCAGAGCGTCGTAGACTTGAGTCCAGCGCTGCTTCAGTGCGGCGAGCGTCGCCTCGTCCATACCTGTCTTGCACACTTGTTCCATGATGTGAGTCTCAAGAACGAGCCGCAAGTCATAGAGTTCATGGATCTCGGTGAGGTTGAGCTGCCGGACGACGTAGCCCTGCCGCGGCGTCTTCTCAACCAGCCGCCGATCGGTCAGCATCTGGAGCGCCTCGCGCACGGGGCTGCGGCTGACCTTGAATTCGGCGCACAAGGATTCTTCGGTGAAGACGCTCTCCTGGCAGACAGCGCCAATGCAGGATTCGTTCGCTCACGCGGTCGAAAATCGCTTGGCTGAGGTTCGTCACGGACATTTTTGCGTCTCCCGTCTGTTCACCCGGCCCCCGTCGCCGCGGCGCAGCGGCGAGGGCCATTGTCGAATTGCTGCGCCGCGCGGCCGACCGAGACTTGGCGCGCGGCGCAATTGGCTTTTCTCAGTCCGGCGAGACGATGCTCGCGTCGGCCGCCTCATTGGTGAGGCCCAGCTTGTCGAGCGCCCAGAAGATCAGGCTCAGGCCCATGCCGACGAGGGTCGCCAGCACCATCCCCTTCAGCTGGGCGTTGCCGAGCTGGATCGACACGCCGGAGATGCCAATCACCAGCACGATGGCCGAGAGCAGCAGGTTGCGGCTCTTGGAATAGTCCACCTTCGCTTCGATCAACATGCGCAAGCCCGAAGCGGCGATGACGCCGAACAGCGACATGCTGATGCCGCCGATCACCGGCATCGGGATGCTCTGAATGAAGCCGCGCACATCGCCGAAGAAGGCGATCAGGATCGAGATCACCGCCGCGCCGCCGATAACCCACACCGAATAGACGCGGGTGATCGCCATGACGCCCATATTCTCGCCGTAGGTCGTGGTCGGGTTAGCGCCGGTGAGGCCCGACAGCATGGTCGAGAGGCCGTCGCCGAGCAGCGAGTTGTGCAGGCCAGGGACCTTCAACAGGTCGCGGCCGACGATGTTGCTGGTGACGAACAGGTGGCCGATGTGCTCGGAGATGACCACCAGCGCGGCCGGCATGATAATGAGGATCGATGACCACTCGAATACCGGGAAGACCGGCTTCGGCAGCGTGAGGAACGCGGCGTTGTGCAGCTCGGTAAAGTTCAGGGTGCCGGGAACGAAGATGTTGATGATCGCAGCGAGCACGTAGCCCCCGATCACGCCCATGAGCACCGGCAGCGCGGCAAGGAAGCCACGGAACAGCAGCGAACCAAAGATGACGATCGCCAGCGTGAACAGCGAAATGGCGGTAGCGATACCGCTGGGTCCGACAGCGTCGGGGCCGCCGTTGTGGACGTCGTTGCCCGGGAAGAAGGACATGTTGGTGGCGACCACCGCGAGTTCGAGCCCGATGAGCATCACGATACAGCCCATCGCCGCCGGCGGCAGCACAACGTTCAGCCACTCCCGCCCGGCCCAGCGGATGATGAGCGACACGATCACGAAGATCAGGCCCGCCACCACGAAGCCGCCGGTTGCGTGCTGGAAACCGAGTTGCGGGTTGGCGCCGGCTGCGGCGATGACGGCGAACGTCGGCGAGAGAAAGGCGAAGCTCGACCCCAGGAAGGCCGGGGCCTTGCCGCGGCAGACGAACAGGTAGATCAGCGTGCCGATGCCGTTCAGCATCAGCACGAGTGACGGATCGACAACGGTCGTCTTAGCTACGCTATTGAACAGAATCGGAACCAGCACCGAGGCGCCGAACATGGCGAACAGGTGCTGCAAGCTCAACGGTATGGCCTTGAGGATCGGCACCTTTTCTTCGACCTGAATAATTGGTCGCTGTACGATCTTTCTACCGACTGCTGCTTGCACCGTCATGACACACACTCCCCCCAGTTTGCTTGTCAGAACCTAGCTATAGCTCCCTATCCGTTCGATTGCGCGCGCATGGCGGCGAGCGCGGTGGATAATTTCCTCGCTACTCGAAGACGAAGATGTTGACCGGCTTGCCGGGACGCTCGTCGGATTCCTCGACGCGGCTGTTCAGCGTCATGCCGACGGTCGGTTCGGCGACGCCGATCCGTCCGGCGGCGCGCAACCCGTTTTCGAACTCGACGATGCCGAAGAGCAGGAACTTGACGTTGTAGCCGTCGGGAAGGTTCCACACCCGCGTCCACGACAGCAGCTTGACCGACCCCTCCAAGGGGAAGGTCTCCCAATGCTTCCCGGTGACCGGGTCGCGCCGCGACGAGCACTTGGCGCAGATCATCGGGGCCGGATAGTAGATCGACCCGCATTTGCAACACCGGCACCCCAAGATCTCCGGCGTCTGGACGTCGTAGGCGCTGAAATCAATCATGAACGCTAAGTTCCCTTCATAGTGCGCGGCGGGCGATTTGATCGGCCCATCGCGCGCGACTTAGCGTCGCGGGGGCGCCGAGACGGCGTCCTTAAGCGACGATGCGAGTGCACAGATGCTCGCGCATCGCTTTCACGACGCGCCCCTCATGGGCGATGATCGCTTCCTTGCCGCCCTTCTCGACGTATTCGATCGCGCCCTCGATCTTGGGCCCCATGCTGCCTGGCGGAAACTGGCCCTCGTCCAACCACTTGCGCGCTTCCGCGGCGGTCATCAGGTCGATCGGGCGCTGGGTGGGCTTGCCGAAGTCGAGGCAGACGCGCTCGACGCCGGTGAGGATGATGAACAGTTCGGCGCCGAGGTTGTAGGCGAGCAGCGCAGCGGTGGCGTCCTTGTCGATGACGCCCTCGGTGCCGATGACGGAACGCGTTCCGTAGCTCACCGGAATGCCGCCGCCGCCGCCAGCGATCACCACGGTCTCGTTCTGCACGAGCAGCTTGATCGTGCGCAGCGGCAACACGTGCAGCGGCTTCGGCGAGCAGACCACTCGGCGATAGCCCCGCCCTGAGTCTTCGACAATCGTCCACCCTTCGTCGCGCCGCAGTTGCTCGGCCTGTTCACGCATATAGAACGGTCCGATCGGCTTGGTCGGATTGCTGTAGGCGGGGTCGGCCGGATCGACGACCACCTGGGTCAGCACCGTCGCCACCTCGCGCTGCATCTTGTCCTCTTCGAGGACGGTGCGCATCGCGATCTCGAGCATGTGGCCGAGCAGGCCCTGGGTCGTCGCCACCGCAACGTCGAGCGGCGGCACGGGGAGGATGTCGCGCGCTTTCTCGAACTGCAGCAGAAGATTGCCGACCTGCGGGCCATTGCCGTGGACGAGGACGATTTCGTAGCCGCGATGCATGATCTCCAGCATCTGCCGGCATGTGCCCTTCGCCTTCTCCATCTGGGTGTGGAACGATCCGTCGTCCCCCGCCTGGAGGATGGCGTTGCCGCCGAATGCGACCACCGCGATCGGTCGCGACATGGAGAGGCTCCTAGTCCTTGGCGCAGATGGTGGCGACGACGTTATTGCCGAAGCCGCCGAAGTTGACCGCGATTCCGTACTTGGGGTCCTTGACCTGGCGGCCCGGCTCGACCTCGCCGCGCAATTGTCGCGCGAGCTCGACGACTTGCGAGACGCCGGTCGCGCCGACCGGATGGCCCTTGGACTTGAGCCCGCCCGACGGGTTGATCGGCAGCCGCCCGGAGATGGCGGTCGCGCCCTCGCGCACCGCGAGGTACGACTTGCCGCGCTCGAACAGCCCCAGTTCCTCGCTGATCGCCAGCTCGAGCACGACGAACGCGTCGTGCAGTTCGGCGAAGGAGATGTCCTTGGGGCCGACGCCGGCCATCGCGTAGGCCTTTTCGCCGGCGATGCGCACCGCGTCGAGATAGAGCGGGTCCTTGCGGTTATGGACGCAGTGGGTGTCGGTCGCCGAGGCGACGCCGGCGATCCGCACTGGCTTCTTTTTGAACAGCTTCGCCTTCGGCGAGTCCATGTTCACCAGCACCAGCGCAGCGGCGCCGTCGGTGACCGGGCAGGTCGAGTATATGCGCAGCGGCTCGGCGATGTAGTTGTTGACGACATGCGCCGTCTCGCTATCGGCGATGGCGTCGATGGTGCAGGGAACCTGCACGTGCGCGTATGTGTTCAGCGCGCCGTTGGCGTGGTCCTTGACCGCGATCAGCGCGAGGTCGCGTTCCGTGCAGCCGTAACGGTCCATGTACAGGCGGGCGAACATGCCGCCGAAACTCGGCAGCGTCAGCCCCATGTTGTACTCGGCCTCCGTGTGCAGCATCGTCGCGACGATGTCGGTGGCGCGCCAGCCGGAGACCTTGCGCATGATCTCGCCGCCGACGACCAGGGCGACGTCCGCCATGCCCGAGGCGATCGCCATATACGCGACCTTGATCGCGCTCGCCCCGGAGGCGGGTCCGTTCTCGACCAGCTCTGCCGGGGTCGGCTCCATGTCCATCCGGCTCACCAGCGACGAGGCCACCGAGGTCTGGTTGCAGAACAGACCGGAGGCCATGTTGGCGACGACGACCTGGTCGACGAGGCGCCTCTGTTCGAGGATGCCCGCGTCGATCAGCGCGTCGGTGGCGGCGTAGGCCATTACGTCGGCGAGGTCGTACTCGCTCGAATTGCCGAAGCGCGTGTGGCCGACGCCGACGATTCCAACCTTGGCGGACATTCCGCTCACCTCTTGAATCCCGGAATCTGCGGGTACTCGTTGGGCATCTTCAGTTTGGCGGCGGTCGCCAGGACCGCAGGCGGAACGGGGCGCACGCCGGTGCACTTGCTGGACTTGACCGCGTCCCAAAGCTTGCGGGTCAGAACGAAAGTCGGCACGCCGCCGAGTTCGTGGCGAACTTCCGGATAGAGATTCGAGCGATCCTCGAGTTCGTACTCGATCATCCACCGCCGCCAGCCGTTCGGGCTCTCGGCGACGATCCAGACTTCGTCGGCGCCCTGGAACTCGATGTGATCCTCCATCTTGGCGGCGAAGAGCTGCGCGCCAATGCGCAGGCCGCGCTTGATCGTCAGGGTGTGGAGGCTCATGCCGAGCTTGGGGCTCACCGAGCGGCTGGTGACGATGCCGGCGATGACGCCGTCGATCGCGCCGACCAGCACGAATTCGTTGGCGGTGCGATAGCGGTACCAGCCGAGCAGCTCTTCGTACATGCGCGTGGCGACGATGTCGTAATAGTCGGCCGCAACGCCGATCAGCGGATAGACCGTGCCGAGCAGAACGCCGACCTCCTCGCGCTTGGCTTCGCGCACCACCATGAGTTCGCCGTTGGCGAGCGTGATCATCTTGGCCGGATAAGGCGTAATGGGGAGCGCGGGCGGTCGCAGTTTGCTTTCAATTGCGTCGATGGCCATTAGAGGAACCTCTTCTTAGAGCGAGGGGCCGTCCGCCCCGGTGGTCGACGGCGCGTCGCGGCGAGCGTTTCCGCCGGCGGCGCGCCGACAATTCAATTCGTCATTTCTTGCGCGCTTCGGCGTGCAGCTTCGGGTTGGCGGCGCCGGCGATGTCGCCGAACTTGGTCAGCGAGGCCTTCGCCTTCTTCGCCATCAGCTTGGCGTGCCGATCGTCGTCGACGAAGGCGACGATGCGGGAGATGCACGATTCGCCGTCGACGAAACGCCACGGGAAGCAGCCGATGGTCGCCCGCTGATTGAGCAGCAGGTCGATGTCGCCGCCGACGCACTCCGCGTGGATCAGGCCATGATTGAACATCTCGATGTGCATGACTTGGTATTTGTCAGGCGTGAACACCGCTTCGAGCGTCTTGCCGTATTTCTTGATGAAATGCGCGTCGCATTCCTTGGCCTGCACCGGCATCCACTCGCGAATCTTCGTGTTCATCGGGTGGTCGGCGCTGCCGCAGTCGACGCCGATCCAGCGTAGCTTCTTCTTCTTCGCCCAGTCGGCGAACTCGCGATCCGGCCCAGGGTGCTTGATCATGTAGCGGATCTCGTCCGCCGTCGGCTGGTCCCAGCCGTAATGGTGGTAGCCGGTGTGGATGATGAGGATGTCGCCTTCCTTCACCTCGACGCGGTCCTCGACCATCTTCGAAGTGTAGATGTCGTAGTCGCCGCAGACGTCGGAGAGATCGACCACCGCGCCCTCGTGCATGAGGAAGTCGAGCTCGAGGCTGGCGATGTCCTTACCCGGCGTATAGAAATGAATTTCGCCGTCGAGATGGGTGCCGACGTGGTTGGAGTGGGTGACCACCTGACCATTGGCGCCGTTGGGGGCAAGCCGCTTGAAGTACTGAACCTGGAGCGGAACGTAGGTGGGCCAGGGCGGCGTGCCGACGCCGAGCGGGATCGTCAAATCGATAGGTTTCATGGATTGCTCCTCGATGAAGCCGGCGCCGCGCCGTAAGCCTCGGCGAAGGCGAGGACGGCGTCGCGGAAACAATTCCGCGGCGGCTTGACGAGCCCGGCGCCGACCATGCCGACGCCCGGCTCCTTGTGGGCGATGCCGGTGTTGACGACCGGCAGGATGCCGGTCTCGACGATCTTGCGGACATCGATGCCGGTCGGCGAGCCGCGGAAGTCGAGGGCCGGGATCTGGTAGGCGGCGTTCTCCGCCAACGTGATCTCGTACATGCGGGTCGTGTAGGCGATGGCGTCCTGGGGGGAGCCGCCAACGAACTTCACGATCGCCGGCGCCGCGGCCATGCAGAAGCCGCCGATGCCCGCTGTCTCGGTAATCACGGAATCGCCGATGTCGGGCGCCGCGTCCTTGGCGGAATAGCCCGGCAGATAAAGGCCTTCCACCATCGAAGCCGGTCCGGTGAACCAGCGATCGCCGAGGCCGGAGATCTGGACGCCGAAGTCGGCGCCGTTGCGCGCCATCGCAACGATCATCGAGCTGCCCTTGACGCCGCGCGCCGCGTCGAGCGCGCACTTGCACGACGGCATCGACAAATTGAGGAAGAAGTGGTCGTTGGCGTTGAGGAAGTTCAGGATCCGCACGATCCGCTCGACCGGCTCGCCGAGTTGGACAAGCGTGGGCGCGAGTTCGCGGATGATCAGCGAAGTGCCGGCGCGGTTGCGGTTGTGGCCCTCGTCGCCCATCTGCAGCGCCTGGGCGATGACGCCCTTCATGTCGATGGGACCGTGCAGCTTCAACGCCTTCTTCATGACGGGCGCAAGGTCCGTCTCGATCCAGCGCAGGCGCGTGAGCACTTCGTCGGAGAATGCGCCGTAGCGCAAAACTTTGCCGAGCCCCTCGTTGACCGTGCAGTAGGCGCGATTGCCGAAAGCGGCGTTCTCGAAGATCCACACCGGCATCTTCGCCGTGACGATGCCGGCCATCGGGCCAACGGCGCCATGGGCGTGACAGGGCGCGAACGTGATGCGGCCGGAGGCGGCGAGCGCCTCGGCTTCGGCGCGATCCTTCGCCAGACCCTCGTAGATGAGCCCGCCGATCACGCCGCCCCGCATCGGGCCGCACATCCGCTCCCACGTCACCGGCGGTCCGGAATGGAGGACGGTGGTCGGCGTCATGCCGGGGATGACCTCGCCGGCAACGCCGATGTCGATCAGCGTCGGTTTGGCGGCAAGCAGGATGTCGACGGCCTTTTTGTTCGCCGCGGCGACATCGGTTCCGCCGCTGGCGATGCGGTCGAGAGCGTCAAGCGCGACGGCGTCGCCGCCCGCCGGCGGCCGCCAATCCACTTGCACGACCTCGGCGCCGACTGCGGCGAGGTTGTCGGCGAAAGAAGCAAGGCCGAGGTTGACGACCGACAGCCGGCTCTTGAACAGCGCCGTCACGGGCGCGACGCGGGATTGCTCAGTCATCGCGCGCCTGCTTTTCTGCCCTTTCTGCGCGCCCCAATTCGCTCGAGAATCTTGGTCGCCAGCGCGCAAGCCTGGTGGTTCGAGGGCATGACGACGCAACCCGCCGCCTCGAGCTTCGCCTTCTGCTGCGCGAAGTTCTGTGGGTCGCCGGCGGTGCCGGTGATCGAAGCGAGAACCGGCAGATAGCCGCCGCGCTTGCGCGCCGCCGCGCGCATCGCCTCGACGGCGGGCGCGAGCGCTCCCGCCGGATCCGGGTGCGACCCGTAGCCGATGACGACGTCGACCACGACGACTGCGATCCCGCGGTCTTTACGCTCGGCCATCATCCGCTCGACGCGCGCGCTGGGGTCGATCATCGGATGCGGGCGGCCGACGGTGAAGGCGTCGTCGCCGAGGTCGACCACAGTGTGGCCGACCGAGCGATGCGGATCGGCGAGCACGAACTTGGGATCGGTCTGGTTGTTGGAATGAACGGCGCCGGTCGCGCGATGCGCGACGATCCAGGCCTCGTCGGCCAGCGTGCCGCCGGTGAAGTAGCCGCGCAGGTAACGCTGCGACGGCGCGAGGCGGCGCGTTTCACGTTTGACGGTCGCCTCGATCTCGGCCTCGGGCGCCGTGAAGGCGCGCGGCGCGTAACGCTTGCCCTTGGCCAAGGCGACGGCTATCGCGGCGGTCTCCTCGAGATTGCCGGCGAAGTGGACGACTGAGCCGTTCCGGCGAGTCTCCGGCGCCGCGCCGACGAAGAACGCGACGGCGGGCTTGCCGGCGCGCTCGAGCGCCGTGACCACCTGCTCCGCCACTGCTTTCGCCGGCGGCTTGGAGATGATGACGATGACTTTGGTTTCGTCGTCGGCGGCGAGCGCCTCGATTCCCATCAGCGTCGTCGCGCCGCCCACCCGCTCGTTCTTAAGGTCGCGCCCGCCGGCGCCGATCGCCTGGCTGACGCCCGATCCGGCGCGGTCGATGAGGCAGGTGACTTCCTGGATGCCGGTGCCCGAGGCGCCGATGACGCCGACCGGACCGCGCTTGACGACGTTGGCGAAACAGAGCGGCATGCCGTTGATGATGGCGGTGCCGCAATCGGGCCCCATCAGCAGCAGGCCCTTGCGCCGGCTCATCGTTTTGAGGGCGATTTCGTCGGCGAGGGAGACGTTGTCGGAGAACAGCATGACGTGCAGGCCGCTCTCCAGCGCCTTGCGGGCTTCGCGCGCCGCGTAGGCGCCTGGCAGCGAGATGACCGCGAGGTTTGCGTCGGCTTGGGCCCGAAGGGCGGAGGCGAGGTTCGTCGGCGCAACATTCGCCGCTTCGCCGGTCGCCGCCTTCGCTTTGCGGCTCAGCGCCTGCTTGGCCGCGGCGCGCGCGGCGTTGGCGCTTTCGGCCGATACGCAATCGATGGCGATGACAAGATCGTTGGGCGTCGCCTCGGCGAGCGCGGCGGCGTCGAAGCCGAGCGACCGCAGCAGATCGAGGTTCATCGCCGTGCCCATGGCGACGGTCGCGTCATGCACGCCGGAAGTTTTCTTCACCTCCTGGCTCGTCAGCATGAGCAGGGCGGAGTCGTAGTACGACTCCTTCTCGACGAAGACCGTCTTCACTTCTGCGCCTCGGCGTTTGCCCTTGGCGGTCCAACCAGCGGGAAGGTCGACGCCTCGCCCGCTGTCCTCCGCGGATCGTCGTATACAAGACCGTATACGACGACAATGCGGTGAGCTGACGCAGGATCTTTGTGGCGGCGCGACGCCGCCGCCGGTCGCCTCGAGGCGCCGCGCCAGGCTTCGATCGCCGAGGCCTAGCGACGCGATTCGTGATGGGAGTGGTCGGTGAAGAGTGAAGACGCTGACGAGCGACCGCGGTTCGTTACGGCGACGAGCAGGTCACAGCTCTAAGGAGACGCGCCAGCGCATTGCCTTGGGCGCGTTCAACAGCGCCGATCATCGGCGCTGCGCGACTCGCGCGCAGGCGCCGTCAATTCAGTCTGCGTGGCTTTCAATCACGGCTTCTTGGCCGGCGCGGGTACTACCGACTGAGGCGCCTTGATCTGCGACGCCTTATAGGCCGAGACGTGAGCTTTCTGCTTTTCGGCCTTCGGCTTTTTGGCCTCCTTGTTGCTCCTGAGTTGACCTTTGGCCATTGCAACCTCCCACGGCTATCCAGCTTTCGCGACCTCGGGCGCGATCCTACCATCGACTCTCGCGGTCGACTCGCGAATGCGCCATGAAAGATCGCGATCGCCCCGCTCGCATTGCTCGCGGTCAAATCCAGGGCGCGAACCCGCGCGGTCGCGCGCTGCGGACCGCTCCGCCGCATGTGAGCGCAGTTTGCGTCTCGGCGGCGACACATTGTCGCTGCGAACATGAATCGGATTGGCGTTTGCCCCGCCTGTCGACTTCCATGGCCGGCCTTCGGATGAAAGTGAATTCATCAATGCCATCCGTCTTCTAACCTCGGCTCTCGAGGCGCGGCCGGATGGCGGTTGGGTCGAATGGCGCGCCGAATTGATCTGAGTCCAACTCCCCGCTCGACCCGACGCTACGTTTGACAACCTCGGCTGGAATTCATAACGCGCGTTTGAGCAAATCAAAGGGGACGCTGTGGCTCGACCGCGCCTGTGCCGCCGCGTCGACGGCATGCCGAAGGCCACCTACTTCAAGCCGCGCGCCATTCCTTTGCGGGATTTGAGCGAGGCTTGCCTGTCCGTCGAGGGATACGAAGCGATACGGCTGGCCGACCTCGAGGAGTTGACGATGGAAAACGCCGCGTCGCGCATGGGCGTCTCGCGCCACACCTTCGGCCGCATCCTCGCGGAGGGACGCAAAGCCGTGGCCGATGCGTTGGTTCACGGTCGCGCGTTGCGCATCGCAGGCGGCGATTTCGAGGTGAAACCCGCCAGCGCCCGCGGCCGACAAATCGAAAAGAGCTAAAGAACCGCTTTGCCAAAAGCGAGGCGCCGGCTGCCGACCGGCTGCTGCGGCGACACAAAATCTGAAGAAGGAACGAACAGATGTCTTCCACCGACCAACCATTTTCCGTGCTCGACGAGTCGGTTCTCGCGGCGATGGAGGTTCGCCACGACCCTTATGATTACGCGTTTGTCGAGAACGTCATGCCAGCCAGCATGAAGGAGGAGATCCTCGCCGACTCGCCGGTGATTCCGCATCGCGGAACCTACGGCGTTCCCAATCTTCGCTACGGTCCCAAATTCGACGCGGTGCTCAAGGATCTCTTGAACCCGCGCTTTCGCAAGATCGTCGAGCAGAAGTTCGGCGTCGATCTGAGCAAGGGCTATCCCACCATGGTGATGATGGGCAGCACGACAGGGCACTATAACGAGGGCTACGCCCACCCCGATTCGAAGCACAAGCTGTTCACCGTGCTGCTCGGCTTCACGCGCGAGTATCCTTACGAGCGCGGCCGCCTGCGCATCCTGCGCAGCAACGACCGCGAGGACTACGCCTTCGAGTACCCGCCGGAATACGGCAACATGTGCCTGTTCAAGGTCTCCGATAAGTCCTGGCACGGCTTCCTGCCGCAGAAGAGCGAGCGCAAGAGCCTGCAGTTCTGCTGGGTCGACTCGCAAGCCTACGCGCGCGAGACTTACATCCGGCACGCGCTGAGCGCCTGGGCCAAGGCGACGCCCGGCTTCAACAAGCTGCTCGAATATATCCCGCGCGACTGGAAGAAAGTCTTTACGCGCCATTGATCGCCGGAAGGAGGCGGATAGCGTGAACGTTGCGCTCCGCATCGTCGCGTTCGCCGCCGCCTTGCTTTCACTGGACACGGCCTGCCTCGCCGCAGAGGCGTCCGCTGTTCCCGAAGCGAAACAGACGACGCTGGGCCTCTACCTGACGGCGGAGGAGGTTCCGCCGTTCCTCGCCCAGCGGGGCGGCCACAGTCTGTTCGTCGACGTCCGAATGCCGGAGGAATTGGCGTCGTCAGGCGTCGCCACGACGGTCGACGCCAACGTACCGTTGTTCTTGCTTTCCGGCAGCGACAGCAAGCCCCGACCAAACCACGACTTCGTTGCACAGGTCGAAAGCCGGTTAGCCGCCAAAGGACTGACGAAGGATGACGCTGTCGTCGTGATGTGTCGGACCGGCAGACGCAGCGCGCTGGCGGCCAGCCTTCTGGCCGGATTCGGCTTCCCCCACGTCTACAGCGTTGTCGACGGCTTCGAGGGCGATGGGCCGGGCGCCGGATGGAAGAGCAAGGGACTGCCATGGCGCCCGATAGGCGCGACGGCGCTGCCTTTCTGAAAAGGGCGACCGCCAGAGCGGCGCCGCTGACGCCCTTTGCCGTCGGCGGCGCCATTTGCGCGATATCGATCGCGTTCGACCATGGGCGCCGCGCGCTCAGATGAACAGCGTCGTTCCCGATTGTCTGGCCGCTTCAAGGAAGGTCGCGACGCCGCTGATCTCGACGGCGTCGATCAACTCCTCGCGGCGCAGACCCATCACGTCCATCGACATCTGGCAGGCGACGAGCGTGGCGCCCCCGGCAACCAGCGACGCGAGCAGGTCGGCGGGCTCGTCGACGCGCTTGTCGCTCATCACCTTGCGCATCAGCCGACCGCCCAATCCCAGGAAGTTCATATTGGTGAGGCGATTGGCCCTGCCGACGCCCTTTGGCAGCATGAAGCCGAAAGCGGCGTCGATGAGGGACTTTTTCGGCGTCGGAGCGTCGGGCTTGCGCAACAGGTTGAGCCCCCAGAAGGTGAAGAACAACGTCACCTTCGAGCCCATGGCCAGCGCGCCGTTGGCGATGATCAGCGACGCCATCGCCTTGTCGAGATCGCCGGAGAAGACGACCAGCGACACGCCGTCGCGGGCAGGCGCGGCGCTGCTTGCCGCCGCGGCGACGGGCGTCGGCGCCTTGCGCACGCGGGCGGTGATGACGCCCTTCGCTGAGCCGACGCTCAGCAGCTCATGGCCCGTGCGCGCCGACCAGGCGCGGATGTCGCGACCGAAGGCGGGATCGGAGGCGACAATTTCGAGCGTTTCGCCGACCTCCATCGCCGCCATGGCCTTGAAGGCCTTCATGATCGGGCCTGGACACTGGAGCCCGATCGCGTCGAGCTTGTGGACATCGTCGGCGACCGCGACCCTGCAGCTTCCGCGTTCGGCCTCGATCTCGGCCAGCGGCCGCCGCTTGATACTCTCGTAATCGAAGAGATCGGGATTGGCCTGCTTCTCGGTCGCCCAAGCATAAGTCTTGAAGCCGCCGCTCAGGTTGCGGACGTCCTTGAACCCGGACTGCTTGAGAATGCGATAGGCGAGATAACCGCGCAGGCCGACCTGGCAGAAGATCACCACCGGGCGGTTGGGGTCGAGTTCGCCGAGTCGATCGCGCAAGTGGTCGAGTTCGAGGTTGCGCGCCCCTGGCAGCGTCTGGATCGAGAACTCCTCGGGCGTGCGCACGTCGACGAGCTGGATCGAAGCCGGCGCGGCTTTCAGAATGTCGCGCAGTTCGCGCCAATCGATGATCTCGTGGAAGCCCGAGAGCACGTTGCTGGCGACATAGCCGGCGACGTTGACGGGGTCCTTCGCCGAGCCGAAGGGCGGCGCATAGGCGAGCTCGAGGTCGGTCAAATCCTGCACGCTCAGGCCGGCCTTGATCGCCGTGGCGATGACGTCGATGCGCTTGTCCGCGCCGTCCGCGCCGATCGCCTGCGCGCCGAGAACGCGGCCGTCGAGGCCGAAGACCAGCTTCAGGCTGAGCTGCCGGCTGCCGGGATAATAGGACGCATGCGAGCCGGCATGGATGACGATCGCGCGGTGCGGAATGCCGAGCGCCTTGGCCTGCGTCTCGTTGAGGCCGGTGCAAGCGGCAGCGAGGTCGAACGCCTTGAGGATGGCGGCGCCCATCGTGCCGCCATAGCGCTTGCGGGCGGCGGGATCGCTCGCCAGCATGTTGTCGGCGACGATGCGCGCCTGGCGATTCGCCGGTCCCGCGAGCGGGATCAGCGCCGACTTGCCCGAGACGAAATGGGTGACCTCGATCGCGTCGCCGACGGCGAAGATGTCGGGATCGGACGTCGCGAGGAATTCGTCGACCTTGATTCCGCCCGTCGCGCCGAGCGCGAGCCCCGCTTCGCGAGCGAGCTTGACCTCAGGCCGCACCCCGATCGACATCACGACGATGTCGGCCTGGATGCGTTTGCCGCTCGCCAGGAAGACGACGACATGGTCGGGCCGATCCTCGAAATGCTCGATCTTGTCGTCGAGATAGAGCTCGATCGCCTTGTCGCGCATGTGCGCGTGGACGATCGCGGCCATCTCCTCGTCGATCGGCGCGAGGATCTGCGCCGCGCCTTCGACCACGGTGGTGAAGACGCCGCGCTCGTGGAAGTTCTCGGCGACCTCGAGGCCGATGTAACCGCCGCCAATCACTACCGCCCGGCGCGGTCGGTTCTCGGCGAGCGCGGCCATGATGCGGTCGAGATCGGGAATGTTGTGTAGGGTGAAGACGCGCTTCGAGTCGGCGCCGGAAATCCGCCGCGGCCGCACCACTTCGGCGCCAGGGGAAAGGAGCAGACGATCGTAGGGCTCGTCCGTCTCGGCGCCGGTTTCGACGTTGCGCAAGCGCACGGTCTTGGCGACGCGGTCGACCGACAGCGCCTCGGTGTGCGAGCGCACGTCGACGCGGTAGCGCGCCTCAAACAGCGATTCTGAGGTGACGAGGAGTTGTTCGCGTTCGGCAATGGCGCCGGAGATGTGATAGGGCAGACCGCAATTGGCGAAGCTGATATAAGGACCGCGCTCGACGAGCACGATTTCCGCGGTTTCGCTGACTCGGCGCAGGCGTGCGGCCGCAGTGGCGCCGCCGGCGACGCCTCCGACAATGACAATTTTCATGGCGCTCTCTTATTCCGTGCTTCGCTCTGCATATTCGTTTCATCTTATATAAGCATATTCTAATTTACGTGCGATGAGATGAAAGGTCGCACGCCGGAAGCCGCCAGCTCGCTTGCCTCAATCGCCGACGACTTGTCGCTTGGAGTTTTTCCGCTTAGAAATATCGACGAGGGGAAATCGCCGATGAATCGCGCGAACGGTTTTGATCGGTTCGCTGGATCCGCGATCCTCGTCGCCAGTTGCGCATTGGCCGCGCCGGCTTTCGCCGCTGACCCCGGCGCTGCAAGCGCCTATTCGCAATGGGCTGGATTCTACGCCGGCGTGGTCTATGGCGCGGGCGTCAGCACCGCAAACTCGAGCCAGACGGCCTCACGCAGCGTCACCGGGTGGGGACAAACGTCAGGCGCGCTGGTCGGCTACGACTTCCAGACCGGCCGTTACGTCTACGGAGCGGAGGGAGAACTCAGTTTCCACCTCCTGCGCCCGGACGATACGGGCGTTCAGCCAAATCTTCCGGTACCGCCCCTTGCGGCGCACGTCGTCGACACGCCGGTGACCGAGCGGCTGCGCCTCCGGCTCGGCTACGACTCTGGGGCGTTTCTCCCCTACGTCGCTGTCGGCGTCGCCTCGGCGCGAATCTATGAAGCCGGCGACGCGTGGCCAGCCGTGCAATACGGACAAACGCGCCAGGCGACGGGTCTGTCGCTCGGCGCCGGTCTCGAGTGGCGCTTCGCTGCGCCAATCCTCGGGCCGCTGGTCGTCCGCGGCGAATACGTCCTCGACGCTTATCCGGGCCAGTCCTACGCCGTATTTCCCAAGCCGGCGCAACCGATCCGCACCAGCGCCGTCGAACAATTCTTCCGGGTCGGCGTGATCGACTACATCGATCCGGCTTGGCGGCCGACCGCCGACTCCGGCACGTTCGACTGGTCGGGCGCTTATGGCGGCTTCCTGGCCGGCGCGATGTGGGCTGAGCCGCACACGTCGCTTGGCGGCGCGACCACCAACAATTCGGCTGCGGGCCCGGTTGCAGGCGTGTTCACCGGGCGCAACTTCTTGTTCGGGCCTTGGATGCTCGGCTGGGAGGGCGCCGTCGAGGTGACCAACGTCACCGGAACGGGTCCGCAGCCGACCGGCGCGCCGATGGACGCCGTCAGCTATCGCAACTATTTCGAGGCCGACGCGCGGCTGCGCGCCGGATACGCGGTCGGACGGTTCCTGCCTTACGTCACGGCGGGGCTCGACTGGGGTCGCAGCGAGCAGACCGATCTCGTCAGCGGTTCGTACCGCGGGCGGATCTGGAGCGACAACGCGACCGCCGGCGCCGGCGTCGAATACGCCTTCGACGATCGCTGGACGGCGCGGCTCGAATATCTCTACGATTGGTCGTACGACAGCAATTCGACCGAGCTCGACCATCTGGCGCTCGAACAGACACGGCCGGCGCAGACGCTGCGCGCCGGGCTCGCCTACTACTTCCACTGACGCGCTAGAGGCCGAAGCCGAAGTTCGCGCCAATCGCTTCGACGGCGGGATTCTCGCGGCCAATGCCGGCGTCGGAGCAACGCTCAAGATCCAGAACGGCGGCGAGTGCCGACAATCTCACCTTCAACGAGGCTTCCATCTGGAGACTCTCGGTTCGGCTGGCCGGCGCCCCTGGACAAGGACAAGACGCGCCGCTCCCAGATCGAGGCTCGCGCCGTTACAACGCTCGTCATGCTGCAGACGCTGACAACGAAAAACCGAGCCGAAGCATCGACAGCACGTACAATTGCGCTACATTGCGTTGGCTCGGGGGAGAATCGATCGGTGTCGAAATTTGCATTGCCTTTGGCGCTGGCGCTGAGCGCGTCGACCGTGGCTCAGGCGGCTGATCTCGCGCCGCCCAATAACCCTTTCACGCCGGCGGCCTCCGCCCCACTTTACGATCCGACGAAATTTGAAATCCGCGGCGGGTTTTTTGCCTCGCCCTTTGGGGTCGAACAAGGCTCTACCGATGTCAGCGCCGCACTCGTATTCCCGAAGGTCGTCAGCCTTCCGGGATGGCAGGACGTGCTCATTCCAAGGCTCCGGATCGGCGGTGTGGTCAATCTAGACGGCAGGACGAGCTACGCCTACGCGGACGGTCTGTGGACCCTAAATGTCGACAGAGTCTTCGCCGAAGCGTTTTTCGGCGGCCTCGTGCACGACGGACCGCTCCAAAATCATATCGACGAGAACGCCACCGCTCTGGGGTGCCGCGAACTCTATCACCTCGGGGCTGACTTAGGTTATCGGTTCGACCAACATTGGAGCGTCATCGCCACGTACGAGCATGGCTCCGATGGCGAACCAATACTGTCGAATTGTCCCCAAAACAGAGGCCTTAACGTGGCGGGCGTCGCTCTCGGCTATTCGTTTTAGGCCGCCGCCGCTCCTCCCGCCAGCGCGCGATTACAGTGGTGGGCCGAGATTGGGATCACGGGGACGCTGTTGCGCGTTGTGCGATGTCTGAAGGTTTGGCCAGCGATCTCGCATCTTGCGATTGAGGACCCTTCCCTCCGGTCCATGCCGAGCTTGCAGCGCGCTCAAAGGTCGCCATAGGGCGGTCGCCGCGGCGCCCGGTGGGCGGCGACAAACGCCTCCATCCCGGCGACGATGGCGGCTTTCGTCGCGTCGCGACGATCGCCGGACGGCGCGCTCGCTTCGAGCGGGCCGAAGACGAAGCCGAACGGACCGCCGCGCTTGCCCCCTCGCTCAGACCAATAGGCGTCATAGCGCGAGAATTTCGTTTTGTTCTGCAGCCGCCGCAGCACGTGATTGGCGTCACAGACACCGTGCAAGGCCTTGAAGCCGAGCGCTCGCCCCATCGCACGAGCGGCTAGCAGCGCTGCGTCCTTCGGGCGAAGGCCGTAGAGATCGCGCGTCGCGTCGATGACGTCGCGCTTGAAAATACTGGCCGGACCCTGAAGACCGCCGACGACGATCGCCGGCTCGCCGTCGACGCGCGCGAAACACAGCGACAGACGGCTCAATTCGCGGCCGGTCGACCGCTTGGCGACGACAATCGCTAACTCGCCCTCGCGCTGCATGTAGACGACATTGGCGGCGATGACGAAGAGCGCGTATTCGCCGCCTCGCCGGCCGCTGAGCTCGACGACGGGCAGCGGCGCCTCGGCGAACAAGCGGGCGAGGAAGTCGCGCGAGAACAGCGCGCGGAGCCAGCGATAGTGTTCGAACAACAGCGCCAAACGCTGGCGTGGCCAATAGTCGCGATGCACATAGCGGCGCACCGGTTTGGCGAGCACGCGGACCGGCGGCGGCGCGGCGGCGACGGCGCGATAGAGAGCGCGAATGTAACGACGCCAGCGCGCCGACGACACCGGCGCCAGCAGCGAACGCAGCAGATAGTTTCGGAACGCTTTCCGGGCCTTCGGCGGCGCGCCGGGCGTCGGACCTGCAATTGGTTGCAATTTGATCATCAGTCGGAAGTCGCGGAATGCGCGGCGCGCGCGCCGTAACGCATCGTCACGATTGACAATCCGCGGCCCTGCACACAACGTCAAGCTGACGCTGCGTCGCCATTGCGACGACGGCGTCCTCCGCACCGGATGCGGGCCACGCGAGGCAGTTCCACTTGGGCGTGCGTGACGACACCGCCGCTTGGCGAATTTTGCAGGTGCTGCCGCGCGGCATGCGCTACGCGCGGACGGCCGCGACGTCGATCGACCTCTACGTCAGCGAGATGGCGACGCACAGCCGCTTTCGCGTCGAGGTGATGGCCGAGTCGAGCGATCGGCCGCTGCCGGCCACCGCCATCCACGCGCTGCCGCGATTCGCCTTCGCCGAGACGCAACGGCGATCGCGCCTCGTCGCCGCGCTGGTGGATTCGCTTCGCCCGGCGGCGGTGGTGGTGCAGCAGCACCTGCCCTCGGCCGCGGCGCTGCGGGCGCGCGTCGGCGCGCCAATTATTCTGCAGAAGCACAATTTCCTGCGCGTCTCGCGCGGCGCCGTTTGGCTGCGCGACGCTTCGCATTGGCGGCGCACCCGCCAGTTGAACGCTCTCGCCGGGCTCACCTTCGTTAGCCAGACCGTGCTCGCCGAATTCGAACGCGACTGGCCTGAGGTGACGATCCCGCGGCGCGTCGTCGCCAACGGCTTCGACGCTTCGGACTGGCGGCCCCAACAGACGCGCGAGCGGACTGTGCTCACCGTCGGCCGCGTGACGCCGGAGAAGGGTCTGCTCGAGGCGGCGCGCGCGCTCGCCGCAATCCTGCCGCGCCACTCCGACTGGACGGCGACCTTCGTCGTTTCCGAGCCCGACCGCTTCCCCGACTATTTTGCTGCGATTGGCGCGGCGTTGGCGCCGCTCGGGCCGCAGGCGCGCCTGCTCGTCGGCCGACCGTTCGACGAGGTCAAGGCGCTCAACGAACGGGCGGCGATCGCGCTGGCGCCGTCCGTCTGGCGCGAACCGTTCGGCCGCACTTGCCTCGAGGCGCACGCGGGCGGCGCCGCGGTCGTCTCCTCCGGCAGCGGCGGCTTGCGCGAGATCAGCGGCGATGCGGCGCTCTATCTCTCGGCGGTCGAGCCGGCGCGAATCGCCGAGGCGGTGGAAGCGTTGATCGTCGACCAATCGTCGCGCGAGCGGCTGGCGGCCGAGGGGCGCGCGCGGGTCGAGCGGCTGTACGACATCCGCCGCGTCGCCGCCGAGCTCGACGACTTCTGCGCCAAAACGATCGAACGCGCGCGCCGTCGGCTCGCCCCCGCGGGCTCGTTCGCCGCCTAAACGAATCAGCCCGCCGCCGCGGCGGCGTGCGCCGTCTCGCGGGCGAACTGCGTCTGATGGAGATGGTAATAGGCGCCGCGCCGCGCCATCAGCGCGTCGTGGCGGCCGAATTCCGCCACCTCGCCGTTGTCGATGACGCAGATGCGGTCGGCGTTGAGGACGGTGGTCAGCCGGTGGGCGATGACCAGCGTCGTGCGTCCCGCGCACAGGATCTTCAGCGCCTCCTGAACCGCGTGCTCGGATTCGGAATCGAGCGCCGAGGTCGCTTCGTCGAGCAGGATGATCGGCGCGTCCTTGAGGAACGCCCGGGCGATGGCGATGCGCTGGCGCTGGCCGCCGGAAAGCTGCATGCCGTGCTCGCCGCACGGGCTGTCGTAGCCCTGCGAGAAGCCGATGATGAAGTCGTGGGCGTGGGCCGCCCTCGCCGCGGCTTCGATGTCTGCGCGCGCGGCGCCGGGCCGGCCGAGGGCGATGTTGTCGGCGATCGAGCCCTTGAACAGGAAGGTCTCCTGGCTGACGTAGGCGAGGCGGCGGCGCAGCGAGGCGCGCCCGACCTTGCCGATGTCCTGGCCGTCGATCGCGACCACGCCGAATTCGGGCTCGTAGAAGCGCAAGATGAGGTTCATCGCCGTCGTCTTGCCGCCGCCCGAGCGCCCGACCAGCGCCGTCGTCCGGCCCGGCTCGGCGACGAGGTTGAGGCCGCGCAGCACCGGCTCGCCCTTGCGATAGGCGAAGCGTACGTCGCGGAACTCGATGCGCCCCGCGTCGATCTCGAGCTCGGGCTCGTCGCCGCGTTCGGTCTCCTGGGTCGGCTCGTCGAGGAAGGCGTAGAGCATTTCGACGCCGAGCAGCGACGAGGTGAGGTCGATCTGCATGCGCGCGACGCGCTTGGCCGGCTCGAAGGCGAGCATCAGCGCGGTGATGAAGGCGAAGAAGTTGCCCGGCTGCTGCCCCGTCTCGATCACCTTGAGGCCGCCGTAGACGACGACCATGGCGATCGCCACGCCGCCGAGCGATTCGGTCAGCGGGCTCGAGCGCGCCCCGACCGTCGACAGCTTGTTGGCGGCGCGCTCGAAGCTGGCGATCGCCTCGCCCTGGCGCGCGCGCATGTAGGGCTCGAGCGCGAAGGCCTTGACCACCCGGATGCCCTGCACGGTCTCCTGCAGCGATTCGAGGATGGTGGAGAAGCCGTAGAACTCGTTGAGCATCACCTTCTTGACCCGCCCGCCGAGCTCGCGGATGCCGACGACGACCACGGGCGTGACGACCAGCGCCAGGGCGGACATCAGCGGGTCCTGGGCGATCATCACCCAGGCGAGGCCGATCAGCGTCAGCACGTCGCGCGCCATCACGGTGATGAGCAGGTTGAGCGTGCCGCTCGCCGAAGACGAGATGAACGCCTGGCGGGCGATGAACTCGGTCGAATGGCGGACGCTGTAGTAGCCGAGGCTCATCGCCAGCATCTTGTCGAAGATGCGCCGCTGCACCTCGGCGACGATGTTGTTGGCGACCCGCGACAGCACCACCGTCTGCCCGTAGGCGGCGAAGCCCTTGGCGGTGTAGATGGCGACGATAGCGGCGCCGATCATCCAGACGGCGGCGAGCTTCTTGGCGACGAAGATCTCGTTGATGACGTCGCGCATGATCCACGCCGACATCGTCGTCGTCCAGGCGACGATCATCGTCATGGCCAGCGCGAAGGCGTAGCCCTTCCAGTGCTTCGCCCCCTGGTCGGAAAGCAGCCGCCCGATCAGCCGCATGTTGGCTGTGCCGAACAGGCGCAGGAAACCGAGGGGCGGACGGAACTTCGCCAATTTCAGAGCCTTATGCATTCGTCAGACCAGCGCGCGGAGGACTAATCCTTCGTCGCCGCGAGTCAACCCGCGCGCCGCCGGCGCGTGACGGCGACGGCGGCGCGCGCGTCGGCCTACGGCGGTCTCGCCTGGTTCGAGCGGCGCCTCTTGTCAACGCATCGCGGTTTGCACGGGCGGCTCGCGGCGAGAGGGCCGGCGCGGCGAACCGGCGCCGTTTTCGCGCAAATCATTCCTTTCAAGCCCTTGCGCTGCGCTTTCTTTCCGCGTCGGCGCTGGGATGCTTTGATTTCGAGGTTCGCCGATCGCCGTGAACGACGGGCGCCGAACCCGTCGGCTGCAAGAGCGTCGACAATTTCGCCCATTTGATAAGGCGTCACCGTATTCCGAACGTTTTCGCCAATTCCACGCGGTCCCGCAGATCGTTGTCAGTTAATACACCGCATTCGCCAATCGCGCTAGATAGTTTCCGTAGAGGCTCTTCTTAAGCAACTCAGCTAAGTCAGCGAGTTGCGATGCGGAAATCCAACCCGCCGCGAATGCGATTTCTTCTGGGCAAGCGATGTTCAGGCCCTCTCGTCTTACCAGAACACGAATGAACTCGGCGGCCTCCAAGAGCGAATCAGGCGTTCCAGTATCGAGCCAGGCAAAGCCCCGGCCCATTTGTTCGACGTGCAGCGCGCCGCGCTTCAGGTATTCGAGGTTCAAGTCGGTGATCTCCAGCTCGCCGCGCGCCGACGGTTTGATGGCGGCGGCGTATTCCGGCGCCCATTCGTCGTAGAAATAGAGGCCCGTCACCGCCCAATTGGAGCGGGGATTCTTCGGCTTCTCCTCAATCGACGTCGCGCGCCCTTCGGCGTCGAAGGCGACGACCCCGTAGCGCTCGGGATCAGTCACCTGATACGCAAACGCCGTCGCTCCGTCGTTGCTTGCCGCATGGCGCAGCAAGGCCGTGAGCCCGTGGCCGTGGAAGAGGTTGTCGCCCAGCACGAGCGCCGACCGGCGCCCGGCGACGAAATCAGCGCCAATCACATAGGCCTGAGCGAGGCCTTCCGGCCTTGGTTGCTCGGCGTAGGAAATCGCAATGCCCCATTGCGAGCCGTCGCCGAGCAACTTCGCGAACAAGGGCAGGTCTAGCGGCGTCGAGATGATCAGAATTTCGCGCACGCCCGCCAGCATCAACGTCGACAATGGATAGTAAATCATCGGTTTGTCGTAGATCGGCAACAACTGCTTCGACACCGCGAGCGTCATCGGGTGAAGCCGCGTCCCGCTTCCGCCGGCGAGTATGATTCCCCTCATTTGGCGACCGCTCCCAATGACAATTCAGGCAATCGGGCGAGACAAACGCGGAGGCCCGCGTCGGCGCAATCGCGCGCGTTGAGGTCAATTTGCGCGCGAGCGACTTGGCCCGCCGTTCCGGTCTCAATCGACCCCATGACGCTACTCGAAATAGACAGGCAGCTCGCTCAGCCGTGGCAGGCTTGCGTCCTTTTGCGAGAGGATGGCGTGAGCCGCCAACGGCGGCCAGGCGATCGCCAGGTCGGGATCGTTCCACGCCACGCCGCCGTCGTGCTCGGCGGAGTAATAGTTCGTCGCCTTGTAGACAACCTCGACATTCGGCTCGAGCGTGCAGAAACCGTGGAGGAAGCCAACTGGAATCAGGAGTTGTCGCCAGTTCTCGGCGGAGAGTTCGATGGCGACGTGGCGTCCGTAGGTCGGCGAACTGCGGCGGATGTCGACGGCGACGTCGAGGATGCGGCCGCGGACGACGCGCACAAGCTTGTCCTGCGCGAGCGGCGGCCGCTGAAAATGCAGGCCGCGAATCGTGCCGGCCTCGCCGGACAGCGAGTGATTGTCCTGAACGAACTCGAGATCGAGGCCGACAGCGGCGAAGTCCCGTCGATTGTACACTTCGGAGAAAAAACCGCGGCGGTCGCCGAGTCGTTGCGGCGTGACGACCTTCACGTCGGGAATTGCGGTCGCTTCGACGACGATCAAACCCATGCGCCCCCCCTCGGCTTGCGCCCGCCTCAGTTTGCGAGCACGCCGAGGCGCTCGCCGCGATAGCGCCCGGAGCGGATGTCGCTCCACCAGCCGCGATTGTCGAGATACCAGCGCACCGTCTTGCGTAAGCCGCTCTCGAACGACTCGCGAGGGCGCCATCCGAGCTCGCGAGCGACCTTGCCGGCGTCGATGGCGTAACGCAGATCATGGCCTGGCCGATCGGCGACGAACGTGATCAGTTCGCGCCGCGAGCCGAACTTCTGGTCCGGCGCAAATTCGTCGACGAGATCGCAAACCGCTTCGACCACCTGCAAATTGCGCCGCTCGCCGCCGCCGCCGATGTTGTAGCTCTCGCCAACCCGCCCGCGCTCGACGACCGTCAGCAAGGCTTCGGCGTGGTCGTCGACGAACAGCCAGTCGCGAACATTCTCTCCGCGTCCATAAACAGGCAGCGGCTTGCCTTCCAGCGCGTTGAGGATCATCAGCGGGATGAGCTTCTCGGGAAAGTGATAAGGCCCGTAGTTGTTGGAGCAATTTGTCGCAACCGTCGGCAGCTCATAGGTGTGGGCCCAGGCGCGAACCAGGTGATCCGATCCGGCTTTCGAGGCCGAGTAGGGCGAATTCGGCGCGTAAGCGGCGTCCTCCCGGAACGCGCCCTCAGGCCCCAGAGAGCCGAACACCTCGTCGGTCGAGACGTGATGAAATCGGAAGGACCGCGCGCGCTGCGAAGGCAGCCGCCGCCAGTACAGCAGCGCCGCCTGTAACAACTCGTAAGTGCCGAGGACGTTGGTGCGGACGAACTCGACCGGCCCGTCGATCGAGCGGTCGACATGGCTCTCGGCGGCCAGATGCAGGATCCAATCCGGCTGGAACGCCTCGATCGCCTTGGCGACCGCCGCGCCGTCGCAAATGTCGCCGCGGACAAACCGATAGCGCGGATCGCCGGCGACCGGGTCGAGCGAGGCGAGATTGCCGGCATAGGTGAGCTTGTCGAAGACGAGCGCGTCGTGCGGCGTCGTGCGGATCATGCGGCGCACGACGGCGGAGCCGATGAAACCGGCGCCGCCAGTGACCAGGATCCGCTTCTTCTCGGTCATGAGTGTTCCGTCATCGGCAATTGACTTCGCCGCTCCAACCCCGCCCGTCAAGGGGACGCGGAACGCGCCGCGGCGCCGCGGTGTGACGGCCACCGCGGCGGCGGCGGAGACCCAGCCGGCGACGCCGCGACGCGGGGGCGAACAGCCGGCGCCATTTTCCGGCGCGACGATTTGCTTTCAGGGCCTTGCGAGGCAATTCTCCGCCGTCGCGCTGCGTCGCGCGGCCGCCGGCGCATGGGAAGGCCGCCATATTGAACATTCTAAATCAGTAATATTGAAGACGGGCAGCAGGCGGGACGGCGGCCGTCACGGGCGGCGGCGATTCTCAGTTGAAGGCACGGTCAACCTCATCCCCGTTCTCGCCATTCCCGTCAAGCTGACGTGGAACGCCGCTGCGCGACATATCGCCGTAACGGTCTCGAATGCGCAAGCGACGCCGGCGAGAGGGATCGCGATGAACGCGGTTGGTCGCCCGCATTCGCTCGGCTGCTGCCGCGTCCGCGCCGCGCGCGCTAATCGTCGGCTGAAACCTCCTCGACGCGATAGCCCGCCGAGCGCGCGGCGTGGTTGAAGAGGCGCTCGACGGCGTGCTCCAGCGCGCCGTCGACCTGCCCGGCCTCGGGCGCGAACGCGCCGCCGGCGGCGAGGCCGAGCCGCCGCAGCGGCGCCAGGGCCTGCGGCCGCGCCCAGAACATCGTGCCCTCGAAGAAGTCGAAATCGTCGCCGCGGATCGGCGCCCCCATGCGCTGCGCCAGCGCTTCAACCATGGCGCGATTGGGGCCCAGCACGTCGCGCGGCGCGCCCGTCCGCGAAGCCGACAAGAAACGCCGCGGTCCAACCAGGCCAAGCGCCACGTCGTCGCGAAATCGCTCGACGAGGCCGCGCGCCCAATTGTCGCCGACGATCAGGTCGAGGTAGGCGGCGCGGCGCATGACATCGCCGAAGATCGGCAGACGATCGCCGCCGAGCGAACGCTTTCCATGAATCTTGCAGACGACATCGAACGAATCGAACGCGCCGTCCTCGAGCAGCTGCAGGAAGGGTCGCACGTCGCGACCCTGATTGTCGACGGCGCGGACGACGGCGCCAGGAAAGGCCGACCGCACGCGCGCGGCGAGCGTCGGGTTGTCGCACGTCAGGGTAAGGAACAGCGTGAACGGCGCGCGCCAGCGCCGCAGCAGCGTCTCGATCTCGTCCCACAGCTCGACGTAGTGCAGGTGGAGCGCGACGGCAATCGCTGCGGCGCGTTCGTCAAGCGGGGCGACCTCAACAGGGACCTCAGTCGGCCATCCCGCCAGCAGTTCGGGATGGCCGGTGACGAACGGACCGTCGAACGCCATCCGGCAACTGCGTGCGAACAGCAGTTGCTTGCGGAACTTGCGGGTCTTCGCCTTCGACCCGTCAGGGAAGATCTCGACGCCGTCGAAATCGAGGACCGAGCGGCGAACCGCGTTGTAGCGCCGCCGCATGAGCGCGAGGGCGGATTGGCGCCAGCCGAGCGGCTCGATCGACGCGTCGTCGGGGTGGACAAACGCCGTCCCAGAGCCCTGGGGAGCGCGCATCAGAAGATTGAGCTCGCCGCCTAGCGGCGCGAAGCGCTCGCGAGGCGCGCCGTCGCCGCGATCGAGCGCAAAGCGCACATAGCCGCACGCACGCGCAGACTTGCCGGCGCGCAGGCGGTAGAGGCGGCCGTGGGCGAGCGGGCGGATAGGGGCGTCGGCCAAGATCTTGTCTTTCAACGCACGTCGGCGCAGCTCCTACTTCTGCATCGGCGCGCAATCAACTCTCAACCGGCATTGCGGCCGGTGCGGGTGAAGGCCTATTCACGCCTCCGGCAAGACGGCTTCGCGCCGGAGCCGGGACTCCTTGACGGCGCGCTCAAGCGGGCATGTCACCGCAATTGCGGCTCCGACGAACTCGAAGCCTGCGGTGGCCACTGCCTGAGAAGCCTGCGAAAGCTTCTCAATGTGACTCCTCAACTTGCGTCAGTGCAACAGCTTCGTGAAGCGTCTTTCGAAAGCGTCGATAGACAGCTCCTCCTCGAATTTTTCGCGAGCCGCAACGCCCATTTGCTTCAGCTCTTGGCGATGTTCGAACGCGTAGCGCAATTGCTTGCTGAGCGCCATTACATCGCCCGAGGGGAACTTCAGCGACGATCCCTCGCCCAAGACCTCGCCAGCGCCGACATGGTCGCTGAGAATGGTAGGCTTGGACAACGTCGCCGCTTCCATCGCCACCAAGGAAAACGGTTCATCGCGCGAACAGCAAACCAGCACATCGCTGTCGGCCATCGCCCTCAATTGCTCAACGTGGCCGAGGGCGCCAAGATAGGTGACCTCCGGGAGGTTGGTCACACGGGCCAGGATATCCTTCCAGAAGCTTTGATGCACTTCCCAGAGCTTGCCATTCATGAGGAAGCGACACTGCTTGCGAATTTCTGGCGGCAGCGCCGCGATGGCGTCGATAAAAAGGTCCTGCCCCTTGCGAGGCTCGATCGTGCCAGCTACGAGGAACGTCATCGCCACCCCAGACGGGCGGCGCTCCACACCGGCCGCTTCGTCCGGAACGCCATTATGGAGGACTTCAGCTTCGATCCGCGGCGGCAAGAAGGCCTTGGCATATGCACTGACGCAGAGCAGGCGCACACGCTCCCACTCAATGGCTTCCAATTTCTCCAAGTAATCCGACAGCATCTGTCCTTCGTGCAGCCACCAGACCGTCCTCAGTATGGGAATCGCCGACAATTGTTTCACCACGCCGAACATGACGATGGTGTTGACGATCGCCAGGTCGAAATTGCGCGCGAAGCGCTCGAATAGGAAATGGTTATAGCGAATAGACTCGTCGATGATGACGACGAGTCCCGCGCGCTCCATTTCCTCGCGCAGGGGTCCATCCTCTGGCGCTACGACAACGGGGAAGCCGCCGTTTTTCTTCACCGTTTGCGCCGCATAGAACAGCATCCGCGGTGCGCCGCTGAGCGTCAGTTCGTGCGAGACGAATAAGACGTCTCGCCCCGAATACTGTATGTGTGGATCAATGTGTTCGGCATGTATCCGATATTCGAAGCGGAAATCGCCATAGAATACGTGTTTCATCGATTCGGTGAAATAGGGATCGGTCGAGACCTGCCGCCCCCATCGTTTGAGACAGAAAATATCCGCCTTGTATTTATCTTGCTTTGCGCCCCAGGAATGGTTGCCAACATGGCGAAGCACCGCGTGCGGCGTGTATACGTTCCGGTACCCGGCTTCTCGCAATTTGTAGCTCAGATCCAGGTCGGAGTGGCCGTCGGGCGTATTGACGGCATCAAAGCCGCCGACCGCCCAAAACACGTCCTTCCTGAGTGCGCAGCACGCGCCCGATAAGATCGAGACATTTCGGACCAGCTTGTGCATCGGCAGGAAAGCATCGCCGCCGTCGCGGGCCACCCGATGATAGGCGGTGCCGCACAATCCGGGCGTACCGGAAATCATGCCTGCGTACTGGATCGTGTCATCCGGATAAAGCAATTTCGGCGAAACCCCGCCGACGCCCGGAACCCACAGGTATTCGATGAGTTGTTGAATCCAGTCCGCTTGTAACGGGAACACATCGTCATTGTAGAACACAATAATATCACCGCTGGCCGTGCGTGCACCCTCGTTGCATTTGTCGGAGAAGTTGTATTTCTTGTTATAACGGACGAAATGAAGTGCAGGCCAATCGCAATACTGCTCGCTCAGGCGTTCAGCGAGTGGGCCGTTGCAGACAACAACCACCTCGTAATTGGGATAGGCTGTTTCCTGGCGAACCGCATCGAGCGCCAGCCGCAGGTTCTGGATGGAATCCGACGGAATAACTACCGAGACCTTGGCATTCTCCGGCGGCACGGCGATATGAACGTAATTGCAATCCGACAGCGCCAAGGCGGTGCCCGGAATGCCTCTCCGCTTTAGCGAGTCAGCCAGCGCCGCGACATTTGTCTCGCGCGCAAAGTTCTTCGCCCCGCTTGCGTGAGAGCCCGGAATTGCTCGCCAAAGGTAAAGTATGCGTTCGATATGCACAATGCGCTTCGCGACCTCGGCGACCCGAAGCGCAAGATCGTAATCCTGCGAAAAATCGTACTTACCACGGAATCCGCCAACTGTATCAACAATAGATTTCCGATATACAGATAAATGTCCGGTTAACATGCAATTGAACATAATCTCCGGCGACCAGTCTGGCTTTAGGGCGAAATGGAACAGCCGGCGCGCCGGCGTATCGTCTATCTTACACTCGTCGCTGTATATGAAGCCGGCGTCCGGTTGCGCGTTGATCGCCTCCACGACGCGCAGCAGGGCATCGGGCGTAATTTCGTCGTCATGGTCCATCGGGGCGACATATTCGCCGCGCGCCATCGCCAATGCCGCATTGGAGGCGGCTGAAATGCCGCCATTCTTTTTGAGCGCCTTGAACCGGATGCGCGCGTCTGACGCCGCAAATTCTTCCAGCAGGGTGCGTTGATCGCTAGTCGGCGAACAATCGTCGATCGCACACAGTTCCCAGCGGTCGTAATATTGCTCTTGCAAAGACTCGATAGCGCGACGCAGCCATTCGACCGGCGTCTTGTAAACCGGCATGATCACGGAGATCAGCGGCTTGTGAGCGAAGGACTCTAGCAGCCGCGCGGCCGTCTCCGCCGACAGCTCCGCCTGTTGCTTGGCGAATAGGTCTCGGGCGACCGCTTCCATCGTATCGTTTGACGCCACTCGGCCGCGCTCGTCTCGAGCGGCGAAACTTCGACCTTCCTTCGCGCCGTAACGAATGAAGTGCAGCAAGGCGTTCGCATTCGCGGCGGCCACGTCCGGGTTCGCCGCGAGATAACCAAAGGTCGAAAACAGCGGCCCGGGATCGCGCCCTTCGCGGGCGCCGTGCTGGATGTAATGAAGAACGGGATCCCGGCCTGCGCTGGCGACATCGGGACTATTGGCGAGATACCAGTTCGCGTCGAACAGCGGCGAGGCGGCGACGAGCCGGTAGTCGGGCGCAAGCCGGCGGAATTTCCGGCGGCGCCCGGGCATCCAGCGCTTCAGGCCGGTGAGCTTTCGCGGCAACCGGCCGTCGTAGTCGGGACGAGCGGCGGCGGCGAGCAGGCGCGTCTGATCCTCGCTCCGCCGGCGCATCTCGCTCGCCTGCGCCTCGCTCTCCTCGACCTTCTTGCGGCAATCTGCCTCGATGCGCCGCGCACGTTCCGCGAGCTCCACCGCCGCCGCCTGCGCCTCGGCTTCGACTCGCCGCTTTTCGTCCTCCGCCCTTGCGGCGCGCGCCGCGAGTTCGGCGTTTTCCGTCTGCAATTGCTGCGCCTGCGCCTCGAGCTCGCCGCGCCGGGCAGCAAGCGCGGCCTTCTCGTCCTCCGCCGTCGCCGCGCGCGCCGCGAGTTCGGCGTTTTCCGTCTGCAATTGCTGCGCCTGCGCCTCGAGCTCGCCGCGCCGGGCAGCAAGCGCGGCCTTCTCGGCCTCCAGCCGCTGCGCCTCGGCCTTCGCGATCTGCGCCTGCCCCACGAGCGCCTCGGCCTCGGACCGCAACCGCGCCAGTTCCGCCGTCGCCGCCTCCAATTCGCGCGCGGCGATCGCCGCGGCTTCGCGGCCGGCCACCGACTCTTCCGCCCGCGGCGTCATCGGGCCAAAGGGATTCTGGCTTTCGTCGGACGGATCGCAGCGCGTCCCGCGGAGCGCGAGCGTCGACGGCTCGACAGGCGCGATCGCGCCCGAAACGATCCGCGAACCCAAATCGTTCCCCTTCGGCTCGCCTTTCGCGACGATCGCGAGCGAGTTGCGAAACGAGACCTGCGCAATGGATTGGAGTGAGGCGCCGTCGAATGTCGTTCCCCACCGGCGAGCGAAAAAGGAAAGCGCCTCTCCGGGCGCGATCGCCGCGCCCCAGTGTTCGTGATTGACGACGTCCGCCAGCCGCTTGAAGAAGCTGATCGACGAGTGCGGCGCTTCGAGGCCGCCCTCGTACGCGGCCCAGTAAGCGCAATGAAGGTCTTCGGCGATGTAAAGCCCGCCGGCGGCGAGACGCGGAAAATAGAGCGCGAAGGCGCGGACGACGTCCTCGGAACGGTGCGAGCCGTCGTCAATAATGATGTCGTACGTATCGGAAATCTGGAAGATCTTATCGGCCGGCGCCGGCGAGGCGCAATCGCCGACGATCAGGGAAATTCGCGGATCGTCGTAGGTCAACGCCTCGCAGCGAGGGTCGACGTCGCATCCCACGATCGCTTTTGCGGCGTGAAAATAGCGCGACCAAATCTCCAGCGACCCTCCATTTTGGACGCCGATTTCGAGCAGCCGGATCGGGGCGTTGCGGCGCGACGCAAAGAGCGTCTCATAAGCGCTGAGATACGACGTCCACTTGTCGCTGACCTTCCCTTCGTTCTCGACATAGAGGGTGTGGAGATCGGTCATAATCGAAGTCCTCGTCGCGTCACTCGGTCTCACTCCATTTCGCGCCCCTACCGCCTTAGGCGCGCCGCTAACGAACTTCGCCGAGCAGGCGAGCTGAACTTCCGCGGGCGGGTCTAACATCATTCTCGCGAGTCCAGCGCCGCCGGCGAATCGGCAGGCGGGCGCGATACCAGATGTGCTTCAGGCTCCAGCGGCGCAGCGTCCAGCGCGCCGCGCGCAACGCGCCGCCGAGGCGCGATTCGCCGTCGCCGTCGATGGGTCGCGCGCCCTGCGTCGGCCGCCACTGTCGCGGGACCCGTCTGGGAATTCACGCCGACCTCAATCGGCCGCCAACGAGCCCGACGATGGCGCTCCCCTCCCTACCCTACCACCCCTTCAAAATGAAAATCCGCGCCCAGCGCCCCATCGACAGCGCGGTGGCGTAAGCGAAGCCGTCGGCGCCGCCGAAGATGTGGCGGCGCAGGATGTAGTACTTGAAGAACTGGAAGGGAAACTCGAACCCCATGCGCAGGAAGCCGACGTGGCTCGGCGCGATCCCCTCCTCGCGTTGCAGCCGATAGTAGCCGATCGTCTTGACGACGATGTGGGCGAAGTCGCGGTAGCTCTTGTGCAGGATGTCGCCTTTGAGCGGCGCGACGTCGGCGGTCGGCGCGACCGTGTCGTGGGTGAGGGAGTCGCAGAAGCGCGTGGTCGTCCGGTTATAGAGCCGGATGTACTTGTGATAGTGGGCGAACGGCGCCGGCGCGTCGCGCCGCGGATAGACGACCCGCACGTTGGCGCGGAAACAGCGCGTCGGCGGCAGCGGCGCGGCGAGGATCGCCGCCAGCTCGGCGCGCAAGTCGTCGCTGAGCCACTCGTCGGCGTCGAGGCTGAGGATCCAGTCGCAGGTCGCCGCCTCCTCGGCGAAGCGCTTCTGCGGCCCGAAGCCGCCCCACGGATGACGGACCACGCGCGCGCCGAGCCGTTCGCACAAAGCCGCCGTGTCGTCGGTCGAGCCGGCGTCGACGACAATGATCTCGTCGACCAGACCCGACACCGAGCGCAGCGTCCGCTCGATGCGGTCCGCTTCGTTGAACGCGACGATCGTACAGGACACCCGGTTTGGCCGATCAGGCGGCGTGACCTGAAATGCGGACACTTCCGATGTCGCCACGTTTCGCAAATTCCAGCCTCATCGGGACTCTGATCCCGCGTTTCGCGTCGACACGAACCAGCGCTCGACCCCTTGTGCTTCGTCGACGGTCACGCTGCCGAGATCCAGGACGGGCGCGCAGCGCTGAAACGGCGCTCGGCGCCGATTCGAATGGCGACTGAAGATTCGCCCGTCCGACTCTCTGCAATGCTCCTACCATCGAGCGCAGACGTTTTGGAACGAAAAGCGCGTTCACGGGTTTGTGAGTGGATAGACGTAACGCATTCCGTAACGCCCAACGCGAGATTGCCGCAACTGCGATGGAAGACTCATCGCCGCACTTTGAAACGAATCTTATTCATGTCCGCCGCCGCGTCGCGCTTTCGCGCCGCTGGGACGAGGGCCGTCACGAACCGGCGCAACGCACTGCGACGATCCGCCGCGCGCATGCGACGAAAGTCGCAGTCGCCGTCTGCTGTAGCCGACAGGGCGCGAGTTGCGCTGGTGGAATCGGATCGGACGATGAACGGCCTGGCGAAGCTGACGGCTCGGCGGTCGAGTGGACTTTGCTGCTACCGACGCCAATCATGTTTATCATCGTCGCTTGGTCAAGCCCGAGAGCGATCGGAGACGACGCTTGAACCGGCTGACATGAGCGACCGCGATGAGCGATTGCGAAATCCACGACCCTCGGTTCGCCAGGCGCGTCATCGGCCACGCGGCGAATTGGCCGGCCGCGTGAGCCAAGCGGATCAGTCGACGGCGACTTCCTCGCCGTCCTGACCCCAGCGGGTGTGGAAGACGCCAGGCTTGTCGAGCCGACGATAGGTATGCGCGCCGAAATAGTCGCGCAGCCCCTGCAAAAGATTCGCCGGGCCGCGCGATCGGCGCAGCCCGTCGTAATAGGCGAGCGTCGACGAGAAGGCCGGGGTCGCGACCCCGCTTTCGACGGCGAGCGCGACGACGCGCCGCCAGTCGCTGTCGGCGGCGACGACAGCGTCGCGGAAATCTGGAGCGAGCAGCAGATTGGCGGGCGGGGGGGGCGCCGCGTAGGCCTGCATGATGCGGTCGAGCATGCGGGCGCGGATGATGCAGCCGCCGCGCCAGATCGCGGCGATCTCGCCGAGGTTCAGTCCCCAGCCGTATTGCTCGCTCGCCGCGCTCATCATCTCGAAGCCCTGAGCGTACGAGACGATCTTCGCGGCGTAGAGCGCGCGCCGTATCGCTTCGATGTCGGCCGGCGCCGGCGCGAGCGGCGCTTGCGCGCGGCGCGGATACGCTTCGCTGGCGAGGCGGCGCAGATCGCGACGGGCCGAGAGCGCGCGGGCGTAGACCGCCTCGGTGATCGCGGTGACGGGCACGCCGAGGTCGAGCGCCGACTGCGCCGTCCAGCGCCCCGTGCCCTTCTGCTCCGCTTCGTCGAGAATGGCGTCGACCAACGCGCCGCCCGTCGCGTCGCGCTGGCGCAGCACGATCGCCGTGATCTCGATCAGGTAGGATTCGAGCTCGGTCGCGTTCCACGCCGCGAACACGTCGCCGATCGCCGCCGCCGACAGGCCATAGACCGAAGTCAGGATGTCATACGCCTCGGCGATGAGCTGCATGTCGGCGTATTCGATGCCGTTGTGAACCATTTTGACGTAGTGGCCGGCGCCGCCTGAGCCGATGCGCGCGCAGCACGGCCGGCCCCCCGCCTGCGCCGCCATCTTGTCGAGGAACGGCGCGATGCGGGCGTAGGCCGCGGGCTCGCAGCCCGGCATCATGCTCGGGCCTTCGAGCGCGCCCTGCTCGCCGCCGGAAACGCCCATGCCGACGAATTCGACGCCTTTGCCGCGCAAGAACTCGGTCCGCCGCGCGCTGTCCGAGAACAGCGAATTGCCGGCGTCGATCAGAATGTCGCCACGATCGAGCAACGGCAGAAGCTCGTCGATCATTTCGTCGACCGGCTTCCCCGCTTTGACCATGACGATGACGATGCGCGGCTTGCTGAGCGCGGCGACGAATTCGCCGAGGCTGCTGGCCGGATAGAAGCGCCCCTCGTCGCCGTGTTCGCGCATCAGCGCGTCCGTCCGGGCGGAATGGCGGTTGAACAGCGCCACGCCGAAGCCGCGACGCGCGGCGTTGCGCGCCAGATTGGCGCCCATCACCGCGAGTCCGACAACGCCGAGGTCCGCCTTGCCGTCGCCTGTCATTGTCGTTCTCCTGCCGTCGAGCGCCAAAAGCTACAGCGCCGTCCGTCCCGCGCCATAGGCGAAAGTGCGACGGTCTCTGTCGTCTTCCTCTTGGGTCAGATGGGGGCGTGGTCGCCGACTTCGTAGACCACGTGGAAGATGCGCCCGTCGAAGAACTCGAACAGGCCCTTCGTCACCTCCCGGCTTTCGGAGCGGACGGGGGACGCCAGCGCGTCTTCAATTGCCTTCCGGTCCGGATAGGCGATGCACAGCACCATCGGGTAGCGGTGCGAGCCGTCCTCGGCTTCGACCTCGCGCAGCACTTCGACCCTGAGCGCCCTGGGGAAACGCGTCCACAAGGGAACCAGTCGTTGCTTGACGTAGGCGTCGAACCCCGCCTCGCGGCCGGGGCGGATCGCGCCTTCGAAGAAGGCGAGGCGTTTGAACATGCGTGTTGTCCCTTGAGATTGAAACGCCGCCGGCCCGAGGCCGGCGGCGCGAGGTCGATTACTTGACGCCCCAGATCTTCTTGTATTCGTCGCGATAGCCGTTACCCGGATCGAAGACGTTCTTGTCGCCGCCGTCGTAGGCGACGTTGTCGGCGGTCACGAGATGGATGCCCGAGGTGTAGCCAGACCACGGCTGCTTGTTGAAGGCGCGGTTCAGCTCGTCGACGAGCTGCCAGCCCTGCATATTGAGCGGCTCCGGCACCGTGCCGTCCTGGTACTGTTTGGCGCGGATGCGCTGGAAAGCGGACTCGGAGCCGTCGCCGGCCGAGATGTTGAGCGGCGCGCCGTCGCCCTTCTTGCCGGCGGCGGCAAGCGACGGACCCATGAAATCGAAGTAGAGGTCGTTGATCGCTAGCGAGTGCGTCCACTTGTCGCCGTACTTCTGCAGCAGCGTCGTGGTGAGCTGCGGCATGCGTTGCGAGGATTCGGCGATCGGCGAATCGACGTACTCCAGAACCGTGCAGCCGCCGCATTTCTTGATCACGGCCTCCATCGCCTTGGCCTTGAACACGGCGATTTCGTACTGCGAGTCGGTGAAGATGACGACGCCGGCCTTGCCGCCCGATTCGGCGATCGCCTCGTAGGCGGCAGTGTTGGAGACGTCCTGCGGCATCGTCGTCACGTTGGCGAAGATGCCCGACTCGGGTTCCGGTCCGGGCCGGGTGCCAGCGTGCCAGCCGACGACGGCCGCGCCAGACTTCGCCGCCGTGTCGAAGGCGACCTTTTGCTCGTTGGTGTCGAAACCGCCGGCGACGATGCCGTCGGGCTTGAGCGTCAGCGCTTGATTCATCGCCGCTGTGCGTCCCGAGACCGAACCCTGCCCGTCGATGACCGTGACGGCCCAGCCGATCGCCGCGGCCGCCTCCTTGACGCCCTCGGAAGCGCCGAGAATGCCGCCATTTTTGAGGTCGGCGGCGACGAACACGACCTTCTTGCCTGGCGCGGCCTTCGGGGCGGTCGTCGGTCCGTCCCACTTGTCGGCGCGGGCAGTCGCAGCCTTGGCCGCCTTGGTCGCCATGTCGACGTAGTCGTCGGCGCGGGCGATCGAACCGCACGCGAGCGCACAGACGCCCGCCATCATCACAGTCTTCAGAATGCTCATGTGTTACCTCCCTTGGATATTTTCGCCGCGGGCCCATCGTGCGCGCCCCCGGATTGCGCCGTTTTCGCAGGCGCACGCGCCGATTCGGCTCCGCGCTTGCGTTGCGCGTAGCCGGCGATGCCGATCGCGACGAGCAGCGTCGCGCCGTTGAACAACGGCTCGACAAAGAACGTCGCGCCAAGCTGCTGGATGCCGGAAATGCCGATCGCCAGGATCGTCACGCCGATCACCGTGCCCCAGACGTTGACGCGGCCAGGCTTGATGGTGGTCGAGCCGAGGAAGGCGCCGACCAGCGCCGGCAGCAGATACTCGAGGCCAACGCTCGCCTGACCGATGCGAAGTTTCGAAGCGAGGATGACGCCGGCGAACGCGGCGATCACGCCCGAAGCGACAAAGGCGATGATCGTATATCGCCGAACCGGCACGCCGTTGAGTTCGGCGGCCTTCGGATTCGCGCCGATGGCGTAGAAATAGCGACCGATCGGAAAATACTCGAGCGCAAGCCAGAGGCAGATCGACAGCGCCAGCACGTAGTAGCCAGTGATTGGCAGGCCGAACAGGAATGCGCCGTTCAATGCATAGAATGCGTCAGGCGCTACGCCGACGACCTGACGGCCGAGCGTGTGCCACATCGCGATCGCATACAGGATTGTGCCGGTGCCGAGCGTCGCAATGAACGCATCGATCTGCGCAACCTCGACCAGAATTCCGTTGACGAGACCGACGCCGGCGCCGAGCGCCAGCACGGTCAGCACCGCGACCGGCCAGGGGAAGCCGTACCGGGTCTGCAGACTGATCGCGAGGATGTGCCACAGAACGATGCCGTAACCGACGGTGAGGTCGATCTTGCCGGCGACCATCGGAATCATGGCGGCGAGCGACAACATGGCGATGATCGCCTTGTCCGAGATGATCGAGCGCGCGTTGATCATCGTCGGGAAGGTCTCGGGCAGGATGACGCTGAAGAGGAGAGCGAGCGCGACCGTCAGAATGACGAGGCCGTAGACCGGCACGAGACGTTTGACGCGCTCGAGCGCGGTCAGGCCCGTCATTTCGCTGCGGGTCGGCTCGAGGGCCGTCGATTTGACCGAAGAAGCCAACGTCTCCTCCTATGCCGCGCTTGCGGCGGCCACCGAGGCCGCATGAATGAGTCTTTCGACCGAAACCGCCTCGCCGGTCAGTTCCGCGACGATCCGGCCGCGCGAGAAGACCAACGCGCGACGGCAGAGCCGCGCCACCTCTTCGAAGTCGGTGGAAACGACGACGACGCTGAGCCCTGAATCGAGCGCATGGTCGAGCAGGCGGTAAATCTCGGCTTTGGCGCCGACATCGACGCCCGCCGTCGGATCCTCGGCGATCAGCAACTTGCCGCCGATGCGGAGCCATCGGCCGACAATCACCTTTTGTTGATTGCCGCCGGACAACGACTCGATCGGCAGGTTTGGATCGTTGGGCCGCAAACCGACCCGCTCGCCGATTGCGCGCGCCTGCTCCGCCTCGGCGCGCGGCGACAACAGCGAAGCGAAGCCGCGACCGACGGCGCTTGGATTGACGAACATGTTCTCACGGATCGTCAGCCCGGAAGCCGACGATTCCTCCATTCGGTCGCGTGCGATCAGGCCGACGCCCGCCTCCATCGCCTCCGCTGGGTTCGTCAGCGACAAGGACGCGCCGTCGAGGCGGATCTCGCCGCCATGGGCGAGGGCGCCAAACAGAGCGCGCCCGACGCGCTCCTGGCCCGCGCCACGTAGGCCAACGAGGCCGACGATTTCAGACTGGGCGACGTCGAAGTCGACTGGACCCGCCCCCTCGACCGTGAGCCCGCGCACCGACACGCGCGTCGCGGCGGACTTCTCCCGCGGCGACGCCTCATATCTGTCGAGCGCCTTGCCGACGATGAGCGACACCAGCTCTTCTGGATTGGTGTCGGCGACGCGCCGTTCGCCAACCAGGGCGCCGTCGCGCAGCACCGCAATTCGATCAGCGATCTCGAACACCTCGTCGAGACGATGCGAGACGTAGATCATCCCGACGCCGCGCGCCTTCAGCGGCCTCAGGGCGTCGAAAAGGCGGTGGACCTCGTTGGCGGGCAGCGACGCGGACGGTTCGTCGAGCACCAGCACGTCGGCTTGCACGCTGAGCGCGCGCGCGATGGCGACGAGCGACTTCTCGGTGCGGCTCAGATTGCGCACGCGCGTCGTCGGCGAGAGCGGACAATCGACTTGCGCGAGGGCGCGGCTGGTCGCCTCCTCAGCCGCTCGCCAGTCGATGACGCCGCCGAAGCGGCGCGGATAGCCGGTCGCCAGCATGATGTTCTCGGCGATCGTCATCCAGTCGACGAGGCCGAGATCCTGGTGGATGAAGGCCACCGGCTGGCGTTCGCCGAACCGCGGCGGACGGTGGCGGTAGGGTTCGCCCTTGTAGGCGATCGAGCCTTCGCTCGGCTCGACGATCCCGCCAAGGGTCTTGATCAGCGTCGACTTGCCGGCGCCGTTCTCGCCGAGCAGCGCGAGAATCTCGCCGGCATGGAGATCGAGCGATACGCCGCGCAGCGCCGTGACCCCGCCGAACCGCTTGACGATATCGTCGAAGCGAATGAGAGGCGGTTCCTGCGCCTGGACCGTCGAGGACATGACCTCCCCTTCCGCTCTCTTTATTGACGTCATATGTTATCGATAACATGCAAGCTTGGCAAGCGGATTCGACGGCGACGATTCCCTCGCCGCGAACTTACCGTCCGGGCGAAGTTTCGCGGGGACCGTCGAACTGTCGCATCATCGCCGCGTTGTCTTCGGCGCCGAAGCCGCCGGCGACGAACCAACGATGGATCTCGGCGACGACCGCGGTCACGGGCAATGGCGTCATCGTCGCGCGGGCGAGCGCCTGGACGCCGTCGAGGTCCTTGACCATGTTGTCGAGCCGCCCGGTCGGCGAATAATCGCGCCGCGCCATCTTGGCGCCGAACTCCTGCAGGATGCGCGAATCCGCCCGGCCGCCGGCGAGCGCCGCCGGAATGCGCTCGGCGCTGACGCCGGCGCGCTCGGCGAGCGCAATCGCCTCGGCCACCGCCTGGAACTGAATCGCGCACAGGACCTGATTGACGAGCTTGGTCGCCTGTCCGGCGCCGGTCGGACCCATCAGCGTGTAGTTCGCGGTCAGGCGGCTCATTACGGCGCGGGCGCGTTCGAAATCCGCTTCGTCGCCGCCCGCCATCACCGTCAGGCGACCGGCGGAGGCGCCCGGCGCGCCGCCAGACAGCGGGCAGTCAAGCCACCGCCCTCCCGTTTCGGCGTGAAAACGCGCGGCGAAGGCGCGCGTCGATTCTGGGTCGATCGACGACATGTCGATGACGAGCGTTTCCGCAGTGGCGACACCGGCGACGCCGTCCGGACCGAAGACCGCGGCCTCGACGATCCGCGCTGCATTGAGGCTCAAGATGACGAAGGGCGCTTCGCGCGCGGCGTCGGCGGCCGAGACTGCGGCGCGTGCGCCGCGGTCGACGAGCGGCCGCAGCTTCGCCGCGTCGGGGTCGAAGACGGCGACGCGCGCCTTCGTCTCAACCAGCCGCGTCGCAATCGCCGAACCCATGACGCCGACGCCGATGACGGCGACGGACGGCGTCGAGTGATCTGTCATGGCAGCCTGCCTCCCATTGCGACCTCCGCGCGCAGCCGCGCCGCCAATCGCGAAACGGAGGTCGCGAGGTCTGTATCCGCGGCGATTTCGATGACGTCGCCCTCGCCGCGCGGCGGCTCCAGGGTCGCAAACTGGCTGTCGACCAACGCCGCCGGCATGTAGTGTTCGGACCGACTGGCGACTCGGGCGCGCATCGCCTCAGGCGTGGCGGCAAGGTAGACGAACCGCAGCGCAGGGCCGACGACGGCGCGCAATCGGTCGCGATAGGCCTTGCGCAGCGCCGAGCAGGCGACGATCGTCGCGCGGCGGGCCGTGAGACCGGCCGCCAGCGTCTGGCCGATGCGGTCGAGCCAGGGCCAGCGATCGTCATCCGAGAGGGGGACGCCGGCGCCCATCTTTGCGCGCGCCGCCTCCGTGTGCAGATCGTCGCCGTCGACGAAACTGGCGCCGACCTGCGCGGCGAGAAGACGACCGACAGTCGTCTTGCCGGCGCCGGCGACGCCCATCACGACGACCGCGATCGCGTCAGAGGCAGGCCGTGATGCCGCCGTCGACATAGAGGATGTGCCCATTGACGAAACTCGAGGCGTCGGAAGCGAGGAAGATGGCTGCGCCGACGAGTTCGTCAATGTCGCCCCAGCGGCGCATCGGCGTCCTTGCGGCCAGCCAAGCCGAGAACGTCTCGTCCTCGACCAGCGCTTTGTTGAGTTCGGTCTTGAAATAGCCCGGCGCGATGGCGTTCACGCGCAGCCCGTACTGGCCCCAATCGGTCGCCATGCCCTTGGTCAGCATTTTCACCCCGCCCTTCGAGGCGGTGTAGGGGGCGATGCTGATTCGCGCGAGTTCGCTTTGCACCGACGCCACATTGACGATGCTGCCGCGTCGGCGCGGGATCATGCGGCGCGCAACCGCCTGTCCGACATAGAACACACTGTCGAGGTTGGCGTGCATCAGCTCGCGCCACGTCTCCTCCGGATAATCCTCCAACGCGCCCCGCCGCTGAATTCCGGCGTTGTTGACGAGGATGTCGATGGGGCCAAAGTCAGCCTCGATGCGGCCGATCGCTGCGCCGACCTCGCCGCTCTTGGTTACGTCGAACGGAGCGGAGAAGACTTCCGCCCCTGCGGCGCGCACGGATGCGGCCGCCGCCTCCACTGTCGCCGGCGTTCGTCCGTTGATGACGACCCGCGCGCCCGCCGCGGCGAGCCCGCGCGCCAGCGCAAGGCCGATGCCGGCCGAAGAGCCCGTGATCAGCGCCACCGCGCCTTTCAGCCCAAACAGGCGATCGACAAGCTCGGACACCGCAACCTCCCCGTTTGTCCTACGCGCAAAGACTCGCCTCTTTCCGAGCGGGATGTTACCGATAACAGCCATCGTTCGTCAAGCGCGACGACTCCGCTGGCCCGCTTGCGCAATCGGGTTGTTATCGATAACATTGCTCACGACCGTTGGCTCGCCCATCGTGGAGGTTGTGAGGATCATGGCCAAGCCTGTTGTCCTGATGATCGGCGCATATCCTGACTGGGACATGGGCCCGTTGGAGGAAGCCTACGACCTTCGCAAGCTGTGGCTGGCTTCCGACAAGGAGGCCTTCCTGGCTGCAACGACGCCAGAGGCGCGGGCGATCGCCACGCGCGGCGAACTCGGCGCTTCCGCCGCGCTGATCGACCGCTGTCCCAAGCTCGAGATCATCGCCTGTTACGGCGTCGGTTTCGACGCCATCGACATCGGGCGCGCCAAGGAACGTGGCGTGCGAGTCACCAATACGCCCGACGTCTTGACCGAGGACGTCGCCGATTTCGCCTTCGCACTCATCCTCGGGCATCTGCGCAAGATCGTCGCAGGAGAAGCGCACGTACGCTCGGGCGCGTGGAAGAGCGGCGCGCTGCCGCTCGGCGTCAGCCTGAAAGGCAAGACGCTCGGCATTCTCGGCTTTGGCCGCATCGGCCGCGCCATCGCGCGGCGGGCGCAGGGTTTTGGCGTAACGCTCGCCTATTGCGACGTCTCCCCCGCCGCGGGCGTCGACGCCGCCTACCACAACGACGCCGTCTCGCTCGCGCGCGCCAGCGACATTTTCGTCGCCGCCGTTTCAGGCGGCGACGCGACGCGCGGCATCGTCAACGCCGCGGTGTTCGACGCCCTTGGCCCCTCCGGCGTCTTCGTCAACGTTTCGCGCGGCTCGGTCGTCGACGAGCCGGCCCTGATCGACGCGCTGGCGCGCCGGCGCATCGGCGGCGCCGCGTTGGACGTGTTCTGGAACGAGCCGAGCATCGACCAACGGCTCCTCGCTTTCGACAACGTTCTTGTTCAGCCGCACCAATCGAGCGGCACCGTCGAAACGCGCAAGGCCATGGGCAAGCTCGTGCGCGACAATCTCGAGGCGCATTTCGCCGGCCGCCCGCTCGTCACGCCCGTCGTTTGAATGGTGGAGAATCCCATGCGCGCGATCGTCGCCCACGCCGCCAAGGACATCAGGATCGAGGAGACGTCGAGCCCAGCGCTCGGGCCGCAAGACATCCGCGTGCGCGTCGCGTTCGGCGGCATCTGCGGGTCGGACCTGCACTATTACAACCACGGCGGCTTCGGCGCCGTGCGGCTGAAAGAACCGATGATTCTCGGCCACGAGATCGCCGGCGTCGTCGAAGCGGTCGGCGCGGAAGCGCGGCGAATCAAGGTCGGCGACCGCGTCGCGATCAATCCGAGCGTGCCCTGCAATCGCTGCCGCTATTGTCTGGAGGGGCGGCAGAACCAGTGCCTTGACATGCGCTTCTACGGCAGCGCGATGCGTTTCCCGCATGTGCAGGGCGCATTCCGCGAGGCGATCGTGTGCCTCGAATCGCAAGCGCACGTCGCGCCTGACGGTGTGAGCCTCCCCGAAGCGGCAATGGCCGAGCCGCTCGCGGTGGCGCTGCATGCGACGCGACGCGCCGGTTCGCTGATGGGCAAACGCGCGCTCGTCAGCGGCAGCGGTCCGATCGGCGCGCTGTGCGCGATTGCGGCGCGACGCGCCGGCGCCGCCGAGGTCGTCGTCACCGACATCGCCGACGGCGCGCTGGCGTTCGCCTCCCGCCTCGGCGTCGATCGCACCGTCAACATCGCCCGCGAGCCCGCGGCGTTCGACGCCTGGAAGGCGGACAAAGGCTATTTCGATGCTTTGTTCGAAGCCTCCGGCGCGCAGGCGGCGCTGCGCAACGGCATCGAGGTCGTGCGTCCGGGCGGCCTGCTGATGCAGCTCGGCCTTGGCGGCGAAATGACCATTCCGATCAATCTCATCACGTCCAAAGAACTCCAGTTGCGCGGCACATTCCGCTTCCACGAGGAATTCGCCCTCGCCCTCGAATACATGGGCAAGGGTCTGATTGACGTGAAGCCGCTCATCAGCGCGACGGCGCCGTTCACCGACGCGCGCGCCGCGTTCGAGCTCGCGACCGACCGCTCACGCTCGATGAAGGTGCAGCTCGCCTTCTGACCGCTTCAGGCGGTCTCGCGGGCGACGACGCGGAACGGGATAGCGACCGTCTGCGGCTTGTGCGTCTCGCCCTTGTTGCGCGCGTCGAGGGCGGCGAGCGCCGCCTCCGCGGCGGAGCGTCCGATTGCCGTGCAGTCGACCGCGATCGTCGTCAGCCGCGGATGGCAACAGCGCGCGACGTCAAAGTCGCCAAAACCGGCGATGGCGATGCGACCCGGAACGTCGACTCCGCGCCGTTGGCACTCCGCCAGCACCCCGAAGGCTGAGAGGTCGGAGACGCACATGATCGCGTCGACGTCGGGCCAGCGGCTCAACATCGCCTCTACCGCTTCCGCGCCCTGCCCCATTGTCACCGGCGGCTTGCCTGCCAGAATGATTCGATCGCTTGGCAGACGCAACGACCGGGTCGCCTGCTTGAACCCCGTGCGCCGCTCCGCGCCGCGGGTGTCAAAGCTCGTCTTGCCGCCGATGAACCCGATCCGTCGCCGACCGCGTTCGTACAGATAGCGAACCATCGCCGCGCCAGCCTCCTTGTTGGAGAATCCGACGACGTCGCCGAGCGGATGCTCGGGCAAGTCCCAGGTTTCGACGATCGGAACATCGGCGCTGGCAAGCAGGTCCCGAGTTCCTTCGGAGTGGACGCCCCCCGTGAGGATGATCGCCTCGGGCCGGCGTTGCAGGAACGCTCGGATCAGGTCCTCTTCACGTGACAGGGAGTACTCCGTGTCGCCGAGGAGCATCTGCACGCCCGCGACGTCGAAGACTTCCGACATGCCGTGAACCGTGTCGGCGAAGTTCGAGTTGTTCAGCGAAGGCACCAGCGCCGCGACGAAGCCGGAACGACGGGTCGCAAACACCCGCGCGCTGGCGTCGGGCACGTAGCCAACCTCCCTGACAATCTCCAGGACGCGGTCTCGCGTCTCCTTTGACACCGCCGCGTCGCTCTTCAGAGCGCGCGACACGGTCATCGCGGAAACGCCCGCCATCTGGGCCACAGTGTGCATCGTCACGGCGCCCGTGGGGACCGACGCCTTCGCATCGCTGCGTCGTGGCGCAGTTCCCTTCGGCCGTTTAGCAGTTCGTCGCATCGCGCTTCCGCCGTCTCGCAATGGGATCGATAACATAGCGCGCCCCGCTTGGGAATTGATCGCGCAGCCTTGCCGCAATCAGCGGACGCTGCAGGCCGTTTACGCGTCTCGGCGCAGCGCTCCTCGCAAGCGTCGTCGCGTCCTTCGCGAATCGGCGCGGCGGCGCTGGTCTGCACCCCTTGAAGTGGTCCATCCCTTTTGTTGGTCTGAGGACCATTGTGGATGGATGGAGCCATGGCAAGGAAGCGTCACAAGCCCGAAGAGATCGTCGCCAAGCTGCGGCAGGTTGAAGTCCTGACGGGTCAGGGCGCGTCGATCGCGGAGGCGGTGAAGACGATCGCCGTGCGCCACGCCGGCGAAGGCTTCGCCTGCTTCGCGCGCCCGATCCGTCGCCGCGACCGCGCGGCAAAGGCCTATTTCGAGCGGGACTGGCGGATGTTCCTTAGCGGCGCCGTGTTCCGCGACGGGTGAAGGGCGCCCGGCGCAATTCGTCCGATCCCGATCGTTTGGGCTTCGAGCCAGGCAGGCGTTACGACGGCGGCGACGCCCCGGTCGGACTGCCGGGAAGCTGTTCGTCCGCGCTCGGCCGTTCTTTGCGGTTGAAAATGCAGTCGTTGTCGTCGCGTCTCAAATCGCGCGCGCGTAGAAGATAATGGCTCGCAAGAGTTGCATGCGATCGCAATTCATGCAAAACGCGGTTTGTACCAGAGTTACAACAAACAGGAGAGGACATGGCTAAAGCTGTTGCGCGGTCCAAGAAGGCGCCCGCTAGGCGACCTTGGACGAAAGATGATGTCCGCCTTCTCAAAGGTATGGCTCGCAAGGAACCCGCCGCAAAGATTGCGAAAGCTCTCAAGCGAACGGAAGCCGCAACGCGTCAAAAGGCGACGAACCTCGGCGTCTCGGTCAGCATGACGCGTAAGAAGCGAGCCCCGGCAAAAAAGCGCTGAGCGTCGTTCGGCGCAGAGGCGCGTCTTCGCCGATCCCGACGACGACGATCCCAGGCTCATTCTTCAACGCGATGCGAACACTTACGTCTCGCCCGCCCGGATGAATGCTGGGATCGCGGTTGCCGGGGTCCGCCTATTGGCAGAATCGGCGCGCCCGGCGATGCATTGGGCGGCGTTCTCTTGCTATGCTTGAATCGCGCGAGCGCCGCGACCCGCAACCGCGCCTCGTCGAGCCTCTGTTGCCGCTCGTCGAGTTTCGCGGGCTGGCCGGCCTGCGCATGACTTGGCGCGGGACCGGAGGCCTTGGCCAGCGCTAGCAGCGCACTGATGGCCCTCACGGCTGTGCCCGGCCCTGGGCGGAATGTCTAGCGACCCGACGGCCTGTCGAAGCCTAGCGACGTTCGGCAAGTCGCAAGCATCATTAAGACCGCCCAAGCGGCGGACCGGATTCTCGCTATCGACGGCCGCACCCTGAACTGCGCCAGCCTGTGCCTGAAGGAAGCCGGCCTCCAGGACTTTGCGATCCTGAAACTGGCCGAACTGGGCTTGGAAAAGGGAATGCGCCCTGCGACCGAAGAAAGCGTCGCACGCGCCGCCAAGATGGCGGCGCGTGTTCTGGCGGCGTATTGCAACACCGATCGCGCAGCGATGCTCAGGCGAAACCCGGAAAGAAATCGACCTTGATGCGCGTCCGGGCGACGCCCATTTCCCTCAGCACGCGTCGAAACTGCGACACCATCGCCCAGGGACCTGAGACGTAGAAAGTGCGGTCGAGGAAATCGGGAACCTCGCGTCGGATCAGCGCCGCGTCAATGAAACCGCGATGAGCGCTCGGGTTGGGCGCAGCGCCGACCGCGACCGCGTAAACCGTCCGCATTCCCAACTCCCTCTCCGCTTGTTCGAACAGGTCCGTATAAGCAATTTCGTCGGCCTTGTTCGCGCCGTAGATGAGGACTGCAGAGCGCTTGTCCTTACGGCCGATCAGGTCCCGCACCATGCTGCGGAACGGCGTCACCCCGATTCCGCCGGCGATGAAGGCGAGCTTTTCGGCCGGATCGTCGGGCAGGGTGAAGGCGCCAGCAAGCTGCGAACCGTAAATGACGTCGCCCGGCTTCATGGCAGCGAGCGTTCGCTTGAAGGCGCTCGATCTTGGATAGAACTTCACGCCCAGGCGGACGTCGCCGTCGCTCGGCGCGGACGCGATGGTAAATGGGCGACGGTTTCCGCGATCGTCGGGGTTGCGCACGTCGAGCGTCCAGTCGAGATATTGTCCCGGTCGGAAAGCGATCTTGCGATCGGGCTTGAGCACGAATTCGAAGCAATCGGCGGCGATCTGCTCGATTCGCACGAGCGTGAATTTGAACCGACCTTGCGGGTTCATCGCGAAGGCGAAGGCGTTGCCGACGAGAAAGGCGATTTCCGGCGTCAAATAGAAACCGCCGAAGTGGACGATCGGAGAGGACAGCGCGCCGACGATCGCTCCAAAGACCAGGCGCGGCCACTTTGCTTGCGGCGCCGTCGCCGGCTCGGTCAGCATCGCGAATCCAGCGAACAGCAGCGGCGAAGACAACAAGGCCTGTGTCAGCGCCTGGCTGGACATCGCCAACGGCGTCATGGCGAGCGTCGCCGCCAGGTTGGCGAAGACATAGGCGCCGACCATTTCGAACCGCTGCATCTTGCGGACGATCAGCAGGCCGCCCACCAGGACGAACGGCAGAAGTTTGAGGTTGCCGGCAACCCACCAGGTCGCCGGTTGATCCAGCGCCAGCGCCGCCACAGCGACGCCGATCGCGACTGGATTGAAGATGTGCCTGCGCCTTATCGTCAGCAGGAATTTCGAGGCGATGGCGACGAAGGACGCCAGAACCAACCCGGCGACGCTCAACCTGTCCGTGACCACCGCCGGCGGCATGATCAGCGTAAGAATGAGCGCTGTTATATAGACCGACTCTCGGTTCGCCGGCGTGCGAAGCAGCCAGGCGAAGAACCGGTTCGTCGCCCAACAAACCGCCGTGATCAGCACAAACGAGAAGGTCAGCGCGCCGGGATCATTTGGCGCGAGCTTGAAAAGTCCGAGGCCGAAGGCGACGAGCAAGAGAGCGGCAAGATAATAGAGCGTCAATCGGTACATGGTGACGCGATTGAGCATTGAATCGACGAACGTGTTCATGACGTCGCATACCTGTCAAAGCCGCTGGTCTTGGTGGCGACGCCGGCGGCGTCGATGGCGTAACCCTCGAGGTCGGGACGCCCTTCGATGAAGTGGATGCCGGCGCGGCCCATCGCGAAGGCCGCGGTGGCGAAGCGATCGGCTTCGAGCACGTCGTCGCCGACGACCGTCAGGCTGACGATGTCCTCGAGCCGCTGGCCAGGGCGGTGGGGATCGTAAATATGTTGACCGCGCACGTAGGAACCCGAAGTCGCGACCCCACGTCCCTGGGGCCGTATGGCTTTGACGATCTCACGTTGGTTGAACGGGTTACGGACGCCGACCGTCCACGGCTCGCCAGCGCCGTTGACGCCCCCGGTCTGGATGTCGCCGCCGGCCTCGACATAGAAGTTCCGGCGGCCGGCGGCGCGAATGAGATCGGCGGCGTTGCGAATGGCCCAGCCCTTGACGACGCCCGAGGGATCCAGCGACCCGTCGGGCCGACGGATGTCGAAATAGCCGCGCGTCTCGCTCTTTGTTCGGGCGGCGATCGCCAGGACTTCCTGCATCGGCGCACTGACGTCCGACATGCTGAGGCGGCCTCGGTTCAGCGCGCTGATTTCGCTCTCTTGCTTGAAGACGCTGAACTGCGCATCCACCGCCGCGAAATAGGCGAAGACATCATTGCCGAGGCGGGCGGAGTCGGCGTCGACAATGTCGATCGTAATCGGCATGCCCATCAGGATTCGCGTTTCGCGGGACATCGTCGTTAACCTGCCTGGCCCAACGCCGAATTCAGCGAGCGCATGTAGGCCTCGCTGGTGAGCGTGGCGCCTGAAACGATGTCCACCCGCGTGTTTTGCGCGGCGATCACTTCGCTTTGCAGTTCCGGCAGCGCCTGATTGTTGATCCGTTGGCTGGTGCGCCGGTCGGCGGGGTATTGCAGCACTTTGACCGAGACGATGCGGCCGCCGCTGATGCTGGCCTGGACTTGCAACGGCCCGTAGTAGGCGTCGACGACGTCGCCAATGTACGCGCCGTCGCGATAGCGCCCGGCGTTGGAGGCGACCGCGCCGGGCGTGTCGCCCGCGTTCGAAGGCGCGGCGGAAACTGGCGCCGGTTGTGCGCTCTGGCTCGTCGAGCCGGAGAACAGAGACCAATAGGCTGCCTCAGCTGGAGCGGAGGCTGCGCCGGCGGCGAGGGCGACGGCGGAAAGCAATATGGCCGAAAGGCGGGTCGAGGACTTCATGGTTCACCTCTCAAGATCTGGTAGAATCGCTCAAGTGGCGGAATCGCTACCCCGCCGACCTGACGGCGACCTGAAAGCCGGAGAGCTTTTTTGTCAGTTTGGCGTCAGGGCGATCGCCTAGGGTCCCGCGCGCCACGAGGTGTCTGATGCGCGTGCTGCTGGTTGAAGACGACTACGTGCTGGGCGAGGCGGTGCGCGAACATGTCGCTTCGCTCGGCCATGGCGTCGATTGGATGAAGCGATTGGACGACGCGCGGGAAGCCCTGGCGACGGTCGCCTACGAACTGGTGCTGCTCGATCTCAACTTGCCCGACGGCCGGGGGCTCGATCTGTTGCGCGAATTGCGCCGTCAGGGCGCCGACGCGCCGGTGATCATTCTGACCGCCCAGGATCAGATCGCCGCGCGGATCGAGGGACTCAACAGCGGTGCCGACGACTACCTGGTCAAACCCTTCGACTTGAGCGAACTGTCGGCGCGCATCGCCGCCGTCGCGCGCCGCTACAGCGGCAACGCAAACCCGCTGCTGCGGCGCGGCGAACTGGAGATCGACTTGGCGCGGCGCATCGTCAGCGTCGCCGGAAAGCCCGTCGATCTGACCGCGCGCGAATGGGCCGTGCTGGAACGACTGGTCCGCCACCCCAACGCCCTGATCGCCAAGACCGACATCGAGGACTCGCTCTACGAATTCGGCGCCGAAATCGAGAGCAACGCGGTCGAGGTTTACGTCAGTCGGCTGAGAAAGAAACTCGGGCACGATTCCATTCGCACCGTGCGCGGCGCCGGTTATGTGATCGGCGCCTAGGCATGGCCCGATCGCCGCGGCCGATTCTGTCCCTTACAGCGCGGTTGACGCTGAGCCTCGTGTTCGGAACGACCCTGCTTTGGATCGCCGCCGCCAGCTACGCCACATATACGTCCTACCATGAACTCGACGAGGCGTTCGACGGCGCGCTGCAGGAGGCGGCGCAACGGCTGTTGCCGCTCGCCGAGCGCGAAGCCTTGGGACACGACCATGAGGATTCGCGTCCCATGCGCCGCTTCCACGGCGGGCGCAGAGAGTACCTGAGCTTCCAGGTGCGCAATGCGGCGGGCGACATCCTGCTGCGCGCCCATGACGCGCCCTCTGCGCCGTACGATCAGGTCGCGACGCCCGGTTTCAGCACGGTGGGCAACTATCGGTTGTTCACCGATACAGACGAGACGACGGGCCTGACCATCACCGTCGCCGAGACGACCAAAGGGCGATGGGAGGCTGTTCTCGGCGGCGCGCGCGGCATGCTGTGGCCATTACTCGGCCTGATTCCGCTGAACGTCCTGGCGATCTGGCTCGCCGTGCGCAGCGCGATGAAGCCGGTCAAGCGGCTGAGCGGCGATATCGCTTCGCGCGGCGGTCACAACCTCGCGCCGCTGGACATCTCCGACCAACCGGGAGAGTTACGGCCGATCGCCGAGGCCGTCGCGAAGCTGGTGGAACGTCTGCGCGCCGCGCTAGACGCGGAGCGCGCATTCGCCGCCAACAGCGCGCATGAACTGCGCACGCCGATCGCGGGTGCGCTGGCCCAAACGCAACGCCTGATCGCGGAGCTTAGCGAATCCAAGGATCGTCGCCGCGCCCGCGAGGTCGAGACGACTCTGAAGAGACTGTCCACCCTTTCGGAAAAGCTCATGCAGGTTTCGCGCGCCGACGCCGGGATCGGCCTCGCCGACCAGCCGGTGGATTTGACGCCGGTTCTCGATCTCGTGGTCGCGGAGTGCGCCAAGCGGCTCGATGACCCCGAGCGCATTCGCTACGTCAAACCGAACGGCGTCACGCTTGTCGCCGCCATGGACATGGACGCCTTCGCCATGGCGGCGCGCAACCTGATCGACAACGCGCTCGCCCATGGCGCCGCCGACGGGCCGGTGGACGTGAAGGTCGAAGCCGACGGCGTCGTCCGCGTCATCAACGATGGTCCCGCCGTCCCCGCGGAAACGCTGGCAAGGCTGAAGCAGCGCTTTGCGCGGGGCGATACGCGTCACGCCGGCTCAGGACTGGGACTCGCGATCGTCGAAACCGTCATGACGCAAGCTGGCGGCACGTGCGAGCTGTTTTCCCCGGCGCCGGGACGAGAAAGCGGTTTCGAGGCGCGTCTGACAATGAAATCGTCGCCGAGATTTCTCGCGCGAAGCGGCGCTTCAGTCTGAACGCAAGCGCCATATGCGGGCCGCAACGATAAACGGCACCACGGCGACGGACGTTGGTCGCCAGTCTCATGCCGCGAGTCACGCCGATGGCGTGAACCTATTGTTTATACACGATTCTATGAGATTCAAGCGCTCAAGCAAGGCTGGCGGAGAGGGAGGGAAAGTGCGCCCCTTCCATTAGCCTCGCAAAATCAAGCCTTTACGGACGCTGGCCCGATTGAGGTGCACCCTTAGCGTGCCCCCTCGCGCAAGACTAGTCCAAACTTGAATCAGTCCACTGTTTCTGATGCGGGGACGGCCTTGGATTCCGCTCCGCGATTCCCGTGCGCCTGCTCTTTTCTCGGTTCAAGCGGGTTAGCCGAACGCCGCAGCCCGGCTCGCCGGCAGAAGAATTGGCGCCGGGGCCAACGACAACATTTGGAAGTGGACTTGCGCTCGCGCTACCCTGCGTCAGGAATGCGACGAGATGGCATCGCCAGCGCGTTCAACAACACGGATACCGAAAAGGCGCCCAGAAAGAACAATGCGACGTCACCCACGCCGGGCGTCGCAAGGATCACCATCACTACCGCGATTGCCGCCGCATACCATGCAACGATCCGCATCGCCCGCGAGTCATTTGCCAGCACGTTAATCTCTCAGGAAGTCCGGCGCGCCAATGAATGGTTCCCCGTATTTTGACTTTTGCGGAACGACCAAGGGCATATTCGGCTTGTACTCCCTGACCCACGACAGGTGTTCATCGATCCCTTTGGTCGGTCGGTCGCCAGTCGTCTCGATTGTAATCGACTTCCAGGACACGCCAGGCCCGAGCGTCGCGCGCAGGTCGTTGGGGTCGACAAGCATGATGCTCTTCGGGTCGTCGACGTCGGCGAAGGTCACGAGGTCTGGCAGGTCGGCGGGCGTGATCGCAAGAGGCCTCTGACACTGATCAAACTGCTGCGCGACATCGATAAAGCTGTAGACGGCGCTCTTGCCGAGGCAGGCTTTGTAGATGACCTCCATCGGATCGTCTAAACCCCAACCGAGAAAGATCGGCCAGGAGTCGTTCGCTCGTCTGATGCGAGTCAGTAGCGCGATCAGCGGTCGCCGCCCCGGGCCGAGATCGAGATAAATGCCCTGGCCGCGCGTCTTGTGTGGTTCTCCCTGCGCGGGAAAGGTGACAGCCCAATAATCGATCTCAACGACGTTGAAGCCCGTCTTCACCCCTTCCGGCGTGTCCACGCTCAACGTCAGCTTGTAACGATAGCTGGCGCTGCGGCCACAGCCTGCGAGCGCCAACGCAAGGCAGAGAACGGCGGCGATTCGGAACGCCGCGCTCATTTCCCGAAACCCTCTCTGAATGAACCGTCATTGATCTGATTAAGTGGATTGTCATAGGGAAGGGTCATATCCTTACCGATGCTGCCGACGAGACGCGTCGACCACGGCAGCCGCTTCTCAATTCCTGTCGTCATCGGCTCGTCGACGATCTGGATGGTCGCCCGCATCAGTCTCACGCCCGGTCCAAAACTCACGTCGAGATGTTCAGGGTCGACGCGCTCGACAGACGTCGGATCATTGATGTCGCGAAAGCGCACCAGCATCGGCAGGCTGTCTGGCGCGATCTCGATCACCGTCCGGTCGCGCGCAAATTCTTGGAGCCTACGCTCGCCGTCGTAGTTCGGCGGTAAATCGCCGAAGCTGTCGCCGTAATACGCCCATAGCGCCGAGCGACCCGCTTCGGCCGAAGTGTGTTCTCGCGGTCGTGACAAAGTCGCTCGCGTGCGATCAGACGACAGAAGAACGAACAGGGTCCCACGCTCACCCAGATCGACCGCGAAGGCTTCGCCGCGTGCGCCGATCGACCAGTTCGGCGTCTTGTCGATGCGCATGAACCCGTTCGACCGAAAATCGACGCCGATTACGCCCTCGCCGTGACGCATGACACCGTTGTCGTCGACGTCGACCGACAGCTTGTAATTCAGCGACGCCGACGGGAAGCACCACCATCCGATCGCATAGAACGCGACGACGACGACCGCCAAGCCGACGCCGATTTTGCCTAGAGTCTTCACGGAGACCTCAAAACCGCGCGCGCCAGCCGAATAAATCATTCGCGTGAATTCGCTGTTAAATTCCCCGACGGGATCCGATGAATTCGTTATTTGCGGTCACAGACCACTGAATCTCTGCGAGAATCCGCCGTTACAGATCTGTCCGTCGAATCATCTGTCATTCGGCGCGCGGTCCCGACGCCGATCGGCGTCATAGAGTGCTGATCCGAAACGTGGTGAGCGAGTCAAAGTTCGCGAAGAATAGCAGCCGAGCCGCCCGATCAGGAACATATGGACTTTGCAAACTCAAAAAAGCGCCGCTCCAACGTTTCGAAGTCGCTTCCGCCAACGACGGCAACCAGCTCGACGCAGGCGTTTCGTCGCCACGGAACCGTGATTGCTGACGCCATCCTGTGGCCGAGCACGCCCTCAATCACGGCGATCGATTTCATTTGCTGGGCGTTCGGCGCACGCGTGCTTGCCCACTCGTCATGGTGCCGGAAATTGTTAGCGGCGGCTGAGACGACCTCGCCAAAGGAGTAGCCGCCAAATTGTGGGGTGATCTTCTCCCATTTCGGGTCTGCCGCTTTCAAATCGGCTTTGTACCGCAGCAGCAGATTGTTCAGAACAACCACGATCGCCCCTGCACAAGCAGCGCCGCCGAACTCCGCAGCTCCAATCTGCTCGCCCAACGCATGAAATTTCGCGACCTCGTCAGGGTCGGGTTCGGCCCTGGCGAAAGCGATATTCGCGGCGGACTCACGCTCAGTTTCGGCTTGCCGTTTCCGCTCGCTTTCCTTCAGGATCAACGAGAACAGCGTTTCAAGCGTGGGCACATTAAAACACCACCGCATCACCAATCGGTGCATCGCGTTGCATCGATCTTCGCCCCACTTCAGATCACCGTCGCGAGTCTGCGCGATATCGCCGCTGGCCGTTACTTGGAGATCCCCTTCGGCGAGAAGCGCGGCGAGGTGGTGTTTTGCGACGAGGCGTTCATAAGTCGAAATCACTGGCATAGAGGCGAGTCTCTCTCCGGCCAACAATTCCGGCCATTCTAAGCGTTTCTCGATTTGATCACGAACATGAAGCGGTGGCGCGCACGGGACGAGTCTAGCCGCGTTATGTCCTTGATCATCATCGCACGATGCTGAGCGCCGAATCCAGGCTGGTAGGGTGTAGTGGTTCTCAGTTCGCCTGCGATGGTTTCTCCGTCTGATGTGTGGGCGTCGATGTTGATTCTGGCAGCGCCTAGCGGCTTCGCCGCCGCGACAAAATTCGCGATGCCAATACGGGTCGCGAGGTAGCGCTTCACGAGCAGCGTGGCGACGAAGGCGATGCCGTTGCTGAGGTTTCCGAGGACGGCCTTAGCGGCGCTCAAATAGCCGAGCCAATCGAGAGGATCGACCACGTTGGAGAGGCGCCGCTCGTGAAACAGGGCGCGCAAGCGTGAATCCTTCTGCTTGATTGCATCGCACATGCGCAATTCGGCAGCGCTGAATCCCATCTCCATGGCAACCTCCGCCGGGCCAATCGTAACTCTGCGATCCACGACCGCGAAGCGCGAACGACATGTTCGGCGAAGGTGGCAGCGGCGCGTCCAAAGTCTGAGACGGAAACCGGGCACTGGCCGGTATCGGCCGAAAGGCGCTCTAAATTCAGTTCAGCGCGGCGGTTCGCCAGCTGTCGGTTCTTCCGTTCTCGGGCAGACCTCGAATTGGCGCCCGGTTTCTTGTCGGCAGCCGACGCAGCGAGCGCGGCGGTGTGCTGGCTGCCTTCCGTCGTCAGGCCGCGGCTGAATGACTGATTCGGAGCGAGTCAAGCGCATCAGCGTGGCGCGCTGCCGGCGCGCAGAGCGCCTTTTTGGAGTGCAGAATTAGCCAACAATTCCGGGCAATTAAACGCACGTCTGGAGACGAGAATTGGCGCCAAAAGAGGTCGAATCAAGTCGCGTAAACCATTACAAGTTGGTTCAGAAGCCTGTGGATAACTGGCTTCCCGGAGCGTACGGACCTCATTGGCGGTTGCCCAAGTCGCGCATTTTTCGGCGCGACTGAGCTTCACGAGCGCTTCGTCTGAGACCATCGGGACAGGACCAAGTCGTAGACTGCGCGTGTCGTGTCAGCACGGCGAACGGACTCCGGGCGGAAACGCGACGAGAAGGCGCGAAAGCGCACGAAAACGCGCGACGCGCGGGAGCAAGCGACGATCCGGCGTTATCCGGATCGTCGCGCAGCGACCCACAGATCTCGCCGCAACAGCATCGGGCCGGCGAATCGCCAAGCCGGCCGGGCGATTGCGGGCGCGGCGAAAACCGGCGGCGGCCCAACGGATTCGCGCCAGACGGCGCGAAACGGCGCGAGGCGAACCCGGCTCGAACGCCCGTAAATGCAGCCTCCAACTGGATTTTGGTCGCCGGAAAGCTAAATGAGGGGTGTTCCCCATTGGCGAACGCCGGTCTCCTGCGCCTGGCGCGCGGCGATCAGGGAAAGGCGGAGCGCCGATGCAACCCGAAGACCTCCTGACGCCCGAGAGCCGAACATTCCTGCGCGATCGCATTGACGCCTGCGCGGCCGCAGCGCAGGCGCGGTTTCGCGACGCCGTCATCCCGATCTACGGGGCCAACGAAAACGGCCGTCCCGAGCACATCGGATCAGCGGTTCTCCTGAAGGTCAACGGCCGGAAAGTCATACTGACGGCCGCCCACGTCGCGGACGAGAACAAGGTCACGACGCTCTATGCGCCCGGGCGGCCCAAATCGCCGGAGCGGCTTGGCGAGCTGATTGAGATCAAAGACTTGTTCGAAGCGACCAAGGCCCCGCAGAGCGACCGAGCCCGCGACCGTTTCGACTTCGCCTATTGCGGCTTGTCGGACGAATTGTCGCAGGCGATCGTCGGGCGGTTCATCGACGAGCATGAGGTCGCGACGTCGGCGGTTGTCGAAGAGGGACGGCTCTATACGGCGCTTGGCTATCCGAACTCGAAAAACAGCAAGCACAACCCGCTCACCCGATCGGTCCACCCGACGCTTCTCCCCTATTCGAACGTCCACAAAGTCGACAAAGCGGTCGCCGCTTCGCTCCCCTGTGGCGGCCAGCGCCATATCTTTCTGCCTTACGGCAAGCGCTCGCGCAGCAACGGCCAGATCGTCAATTCGGTCCAGCTCAGGGGCATGAGCGGCGGCGCCGTCATTGACAGCGGCGCCGCGCCTATCCCGCTGCTTGCCGGGATCACCATCGAACGCCGGGAGAAGCGGGTGCTGATCGCCACCCGGATGTCGACGATCATGCCTTCCCTGCAATCGGCTTTTCCCGCCGCCTAGGCGTTGACCGCGCCGTCTCGACGGGGCGGGGACTGGATTGGCCTTCGTCGCCGTCGACCCCCGCTTCGTGCGCCGCCCGCGCCTCCTCTGCGAGGCGAACGCGAATCGAGTCGCCTGCCGTAGCAACCCTGTGATTCCCTGGAGTGCGCCGCGCCGTCTCGATCTCTTCGGGCGTCACGGCGAATGGCATAAACGACTCATCTGGCCGCTGCAAAGCCGTGAACGTCCTGCCGTCTTCGAAGAGCAGGTCTTCGGGTTCTTGACAGGTGTAAAATCCGAGCATGCGCGCCAGCAGCGCGGGGTCGTGCAGGTCTCTGCGATAGGGGCCGAGATCGGCACTGCCCGACGTCTCAGCGAAGATCGCGTTGAGCGGCTCGTTCCAATAGTAGGTGACCCGACACGCCGGCGGATCGAGGAGCGTCTGGTCGTAGAAAATGCGCGCCGTCAGTTCGTTGAACTGCATCGGATGGAGCGGGTGTCCGTCGAGATAGCTGTAGCGATCGGAGAGGAACCGGGCGTGCAGACCGCCGTCGAACAGGCAGATCATGCCGACGTCGCCGCTGCGGATCGCTGCGCCGGCGATCAGAGAGTTGTCTACGAAATCGAACGACTCGAAGCGGTCGTCGCGCCGATCGATTTCATGGATGTAGAGGGAGTACGCCGGTCCCAGCAGACGCAGGGGCATCGACGGGTCGTCCACATGGCAGGCGCGCATCAGTTTGCCGTGCGCGAAACAGCGCAGCAGCATCCCCGTATAGAGCAGGCCCGGCAGCAGCGCGGAAGGCAGAATCTGTTCGGGCTTGGTTTTATGGCGCGTGCGGTGGTCTTGGACCGAATTGCTTTTGCGCGCGTTAAGCCAGAGGATCTTGCCGATCCACGCCGCAACGTCGTCGCGATCGAGACCACGCGCTTCGACGAACGGATGCGCTGAAGTCAGCGCGCGCGAAATGCGGGTTTCGAGCCGACTGAATGTCTCGTTGTTGCAGTGGGCGCAGATGCCGATCTTGACCGTCTTGTACGTCTTGCCGATCAGGTTGGGGATCGTCAGGCGGCGATTCAGCAGGTCATGATGCTGTTGAAGCCAGCCAGGGAATATGTGTTCCTCGGTATGGGGCGCCTCCGACACGTCTCGACCGCATAGGGGGCATTGGCTCCTAATGTCTCGTGCCCGCAAGACGTCTTCGATCATCCCAACCGACATCGCGAGTCCTCGAATTCCTATTCCGTATCTAGTGCGCAGAGCGTTCGGCTCAAAGCGGGCACAACGCAAAAGGCCGCCCGAGTCGCCCCGAACGGCCTTTTCCTTGTCTTATGCCCGTCGTTTCAGCGACGCGGGCCCGTCGGCTTGCGGTCCTTCAAACGAGCCGCGTCGTGGGCGTCTCCGGGGAGAGCGACGCGACCCTCCTGCGGCTGGCCTTCCGCGCTCCTCGCTGGCTGCTCCGCCGGCGCCTCGGCGCCCACGCCTTTGGCGGGCGGCGGCAGCAGGAGCATCGGCGGCTTCGCCGTCGGCAGAGCCCTGGTCTTGGCGTTGCCTTTGCCCAGCTTGGCCCGCTCGGCGCGCGCGATACGCCCGGCCTCGGCCGCGGCGGCGCGAGCCTTGACGGCCTCATGCATGCGCAGCCATTTCGAACGCGTGCCCTGCGCCTCGGCCGGGTCGATTTGGACGCCGACGTCCCAATCGGCGCCGTAATGGGCCACCAATGTCATCGGCGTCGTCGCGAACCGCTCGGCGGCGCTGTACAGCGGCACTCCCTCGATGCGCGCGATCTGGATCGCCGTATCTTTCAGGCAGTGGATGACCCGCAACGGCACCTGCGCGTCGCGCTGGATGTTGTACCACATGGCCAGCGACAACCTGGGCACCGGCGAGCCATCGGCGTAGGTGACCAGGTGCGTGGCGCCGCGCGCCAGTCCCGCCTCGGCGATCGGCCGGATGAAGTCCATGAAGGCCGAGGACATGACGCAGGAGCCCCTGCGCTTGTTCGCGACGTCTTCCGTCATCAAGCCGCGACGATGCAGGATGCCCGAGTCGAGGTCGAGGAACGCTCCGCTCGGATCGGTGACCGTCGTCTGGCAGGCCACATCCTTGCGCGAGCCGCTGTCGAGCATGAACGGCACGGCGACGCGGAAGGGGTACGACATGAGGAACGCCCGCTCCGAACATCGTTTCGGAACCAAGAGGCCGGTCGCGGCGTCCCGCTCTATCGCAGGCTTCAGATCGGGCCCGTAGACCGTCCCGTTCCAGATGCGGTCCTTGATGCGCACGATCTCGTCCGGCGTATAGGGACGCTTGACCCTGGGCGTGCAATGTCCGACGACGAAGTCGATCCTGTAAGCGGAGTTCCTGGCCGCCATCACCGCATTGATCGCCCGCTTGCAGAGGTTGTTGGCGTGAACGGCGGTGTTGTGCGAGTAGCCGTTCCGCTCGCACCATTTGAACATGGCGCGGGCGCCTCCCGTCATGATCGTGGCAACGCTGGCGTTCTTGTGGCACTGGCCGAGCAGGCGCAGCGCATTGAAGTAGTTGATCGCCGTGACCTCCAGAATCTCGCCACGTCGGACCTGCTCCTTCACCATCTTCGCGTAATCGACGAAGATCGCGCAGGCCGACAGCGACTCCGGGGCGAGCCGGGAGCGCGCCGTGTCGGCGCGCCGCGCCAAACGCGTCAGCACCCAGGCGATTGCGCCGTCGAGGTTGTCGGCGTGGCAACGGGTCGAGATCTGCTTGCGCGTCTCGCCGATGACCTCGTTGAAGTACCAGATCGCGTGCTTGCGCGTCCGGTCCGGCTGACGGAGGTAGAGGCCATTCGGCGCCGCCGGCTCGCCGGGCGCGGCGACCGGAATGTCGGCCGCGCAAAGACGCAGATCGTAGCAATTGGCGACGTCTTCGGGGTGCATCATCATGATGACCCGATGCGGAATGAGGGCGCCGTCGTATCTTTTGGCCATGGCTTTGTTCTCCGATGGGACGCGCGGATTCGCGGTCCAGTGAAAGGTCGCAGGCTCCCGTCCGACGGCTCGTCGCCGTCGGTGAGACATCGTTGCGTTCGATGAAGAAGCCGGGCCGCCGCTTGGCGGTCAGCCCAGGCGGGTCTCGCGCATCAACCGGTCGAAGGCGTCTTCCGCCGCCTGGCGGGAGGCTTTCGCTCCGGTCGATGGCGAGTCGGGCTTACGGCCCGTCTCTGGCTTCATACGTGTGCTGCATCTGCCCATCTCCTGAATGGCCCGTCTGCTCGTCAGGAGCTTTCGGGCGACCATGACGACGGGCAACAGTCCATCGTCGACTGCGGTTCTCAGCGACCGCGCCGTCAGTGGCCCGGTGGGCCAGTGAAGCGCCGCGGCCTCCGCCAGCGTCATCAACTCATCAAGGCCCCATTGCTGGGTATCGGGCCTCGCGGCGACCCGCGGCGGCAGTCCGCTTTGGTCTCGCCCCCTCTCGATAGGCGCCATTTGTCGTCTCCATCAAGCCCTGGCGTCGGCGGCGACGAGGCCGCCAAGCCGTTGCGATTGCTGTCGATTCGAATTCAAGAATCGTCGGATCGATCCTCGTTTTCCGGTCGCGTCTCCCGCATGCCGCGCGACGCGAGGTTGAGCGGGAAACGCACCACCGTCGCTTCGCGTCGCGGCCGACCGATCCCGGCCAGCCGCTCCGCTTCGGCGACGACGACCCGTCCGACGGCGAGGCGGGCCGCCGCCAGCGCGCGGCGATAGAGATCGGAGCCGCAGCGCTCGCGCAGCCGCACCAGCGTGACGAGCAGGTCGTCGAGCGAATCGCTCAGGCGATTCATGACGCCCTCCCCGCCGGCCGGCGCCGCGTGCGACGGATCAACGCCCGCGCCTCGTCGCCGGTCAGGAAACGCCGGCGCGCCAGCGCCGCGGCGACGAGATCAATCGCCGGGCCGTGCTCGGCGACCAGCCGCTGTGCCTCAGCGTAGAGCCGCTGAAGGTCGGCCTCGACGGTGGCGCGCAATTGCGGGTCGAAGCGCAGCATGTCGCCGACGTCGTCCGGGCCGCCGACCGCGAGCAGCGTGTCGCCCAACCCGAAGCTGGCATGCAGGCCGGCGAGCAAGGTCGTCGCTTTTGCCAGATCGGATGCCGAGCCGACGTCGGCGACGCCGTCGGCGTCGTCGATCGCGCGTCCCGCCAGGGCGGTGACGATCATCGCCTCCAGCGCGGCGCGGGTCAGCGGCGCCGCCGGGTCGGTGGCGAAATGCGCCGCGCCGTCGA
>JBEKVR010000003.1:0-87574 GCA_049513815.1 Roseiarcus sp.
TGCGTTCAACCTCGCCGACTATGTGACCGGGCTCGAAGTCGCCGAACTGCTCGCCGATCTCAACACCTTCGTTCCCGGCCGCAAGCTCGACGACAACGCGCAGATCCTGCTGCGCTACGCCAACGGCGCGCGCGGCGCGCTGTGGGCGAGCCAGGTCGCGCCGGGCAACGAGAACGGCCTCGCCCTGCGCGTCTACGGGACCAAGGGCGGCCTCCACTGGGTGCAGGCGAACCCCAACGAGCTGCGCTGGTCGCCGCTCGGCGAGTCGACGCGCATCATCACCCGCGGCGGCCCCGGCTCGGGCGCTGCGGCGGCGCGCGTCACCCGCACGCCCGGCGGCCACCCGGAGGGCTATCTCGAAGGCTTCGCCAACATCTATTCCGAGGTCGCGTTGGCGATCAAAGCGGCGCGCGACGGCAAGCAGCCGCCGGCCGAGTGCGAATTCCCGACCATCGTCGACGGCGTCAAAGGCGTCGCCTTCGTCGAAGCGGCGGTGAAGTCGTCGAAAGCCAACGGCGCCTGGGTGAAGCTCGAGGGATAAGCCGCCTGCCAGCGAAGAGCGGGCGCGGTGGACGGGATCGCCCGCCGCGCGCGCCCATCCTCGCCGCCCTGGCGCCGCGGGTTGTCAACCGCTCGTCCTTGCGTCGCGTCGCGCCGCGGGGGTAACGACGAAGCGTCGAACCCAACCCGCAGTCCGAAGCATGCCGCGGCGCCCAGGCCGAATCGTCACCGTCAATGATCGGATGCAGACGGACTATTCCTACGCGCTGAGCGCGCCGGAGGGGCGCGACTTCGATCCCGAATTCCGGCCCGAGCTGACGCCCAAAGAGATGCTCGCGCTCGGCGTCTTCGGCGGCAAATACCTGACCGACTGCCACGCCGAGTTCCCCGCCGACTGGTTCGCGCGCGCCAAACTTGCGCCGGCGCGGCGCGATCCGTCGCTCAACTATTTCGGCGTCGACGCAAGCCAGCCGCTGTCGGTCTGGCGCCGCAACGGCTGGATCCACCCCGACGATCCGCGCGGCTGGTTCCAATGGTATTGCCGCTACTTCGCCGGCCGCCGCATGCCGGAGGAGGACGCGCGACAGATCAAGCGTTGGAAGGCGATCCGCCGCCACGTCGCGCAAATTCGCCGCCATTGCGAGCCCGGCGATCCCTTCTGCCGGCCGCGCCAGCGCCAGGCGTTGCTGCACTGGGCCTACGACAGCCGCAAGCTCTGAAACGCCGCGCCTATCTGCGGCCGACCATCGCTTCCGGGCGGACGAGCCGGTCGAAGGTCGCTGCGTCGACGCCGGCCTTCAGCGCCTCCTCGCGCAACGTCGAGCCGTTATGGTGCGCCGCCTTGGCGATCGCCGCGGCGCGGTCGTAGCCGATCGCCGGCGTCAGCGCTGTCGCCAGCATCAGCGAACGGCGCATCAGCTCGTCGATCCGCGCGCGGTCCGGCTCGATGCCGACGACGCAGCGCGTGACGAAGCTGTCGACGGCGTCGGCGACGAGCCCGATCGATTGCAGGGTCGCGTTGATGATCAGCGGCTTCAGCGCGTTGAGCTCGAGATGGCCCTGGCTGTCGGCGAAGGCGACGATCGTTCCGTTGCCGATCGTCTGCACGCAGACCATGCACAGGGCTTCGACCTGGGTCGGGTTGACCTTGCCCGGCATGATCGACGACCCCGGTTCGTTTTCCGGCAGGCGCAGCTCGGCGAAGCCGCTGCGCGGACCGGAGCCGAGCAGGCGGATATCGCAGGCGATCTTGTACAGCGCAGCCGCGACGCTCGTCAGCGCGCCATGGGCGAAGACCAGCGCGTCGTGCGCCGCGATCGCCTCGAACTTGTTGGCGGCGGAGACGAACGGCAGGCCGGTGAGCGCCGCGACGCGGCGCGCGAACGCTTCGGCGAAGCGCGAATCGGCGTTCAAGCCCGTGCCGACCGCCGTCGCGCCCTGCGCCAAGGCGAGCAGGCCCGGCAGCGTCGCCTCGATCCGCGCCCGGCCGAGCCCAACCTGCGCCGCCCAGCCGGAGAATTCCTGGCCGAGCGTGATCGGCGTCGCATCCTGCAAATGGGTGCGGCCGATCTTGACCACGTCGGCGAAGGCGGCGCTCTTGGCCGCCAGCGCGTCGCCGAGGCGCGCGAGCGCCGGCAGCAGGCGCCGATGAATCTCCAGTGCGGCGGAAATATGCATCGCGCTCGGAAACGAATCATTCGACGATTGTCCGAGATTGACGTGGTCGTTGGGATGGACCGGCGACTTGTCGCCGCGACGTCCGCCGAGCTTCTCATTGGCGAGGTTGGCGACCACCTCGTTCACGTTCATGTTCGTCTGAGTGCCCGAGCCGGTCTGCCAGACCTTGAGCGGGAATTCGTCGTCGCGTCCGCCCGCCGCGACTTCCGCCGCCGCGGCGGCGATCGCCTGCGCGAGCGGCGGCGGCAGCAACCCGAGGTCTTCGTTGGTCAGCGCCGCCGCCTGTTTGACGAGGCCGAGCGCGTGGATGACGGCGCGCGGCATGCGCTCCTCGCCGATGGGAAAGTTCTCCAGCGAGCGTTGCGTCTGCGCGCCCCATAACCGTTCGGCGGGAACGTCGATCGCGCCGAAACTGTCGGTTTCCCGCCGCGTCGCTGGCGATTTCGTCATTTCTCGTCTCCCGGCTGCGCCGCCGTCACTATATCTGAGGGGGCGCGACGCCGGGCGACGCCGAGGCCGGGGACGCGCAAGGGCGTCATACGCCGCCGGTGCGCACTGCGCCGCTAGACGTCCGCCAGACTATCGCCACATTGGCAGGCACCATGGGCCGCGCCAAAGAAAGGGCGCAATGATGAATTCGCACTTTCCGAAAATGGCCGCCGACGATTTGGATTTCCAGCACGCGGCGCTGTTCCTCGACGTCGATGGGACGATGCTCGACATCGCCGCAACGCCCGACAGGGTTGTGGTGCCCGAGGGACTTGGCGAGACGATCGCCCGGCTGGAGCGCCTGCTCGGCGGCGCGCTGGCGATCGTCAGCGGTCGCACGCTCGCCGACATCGATCGGCTGTTCTTTCCGTTGCGCACGCGCGCCGCCGGTGTGCACGGCGCCGAAATGCGCTTCGATCCAGACGCGGCCGCGGTCGAAACGCCGGGGGCCGCACCGCTGCCCGACGGCCTGTGGCGCGAATTCGCCGCCGTCACGCTCGCCTTCCCCGGCGCGCTGGCCGAAAACAAGCGCTATTCGTTCACCGCGCATTACCGCGCTGCGCCGCAGGCGGCCGCGCCGCTGCGCGCCGCGCTGCAAAGCCTGCTCGAGGGCCGCCCGAAGGACGACCTCGAGTTGACCGACACGCTCTGCGCCTATGAGCTCAGGTCGAGCCGCGTCAACAAGGGCGAGGCGGTTCGCCGCTTTCTCGAACGGGCGCCCTTCGCCGGACGCCGGCCGATGTTCGTCGGCGACGACGCGAGCGACGAATTCGGCTTCCGTTCGGTCGCCGACCGCCGAGGATTCGCTTTCGCCGTCGGCGCGGCGCGGCCGCAAGTCGACCACGTGTTCGCCGATCCGGCGACGGTGCGGTTATGGCTGGAGCGGCTCGCCGCGCAGCCGGCCGCTTCGTGAACGTCGCGACCGAGCCTGGCGCAGGCATGGATTTCGCGCTGATCGGCAATTGCCAGACCGCCGCTCTCGTTGACCGGCGCGGGCGCATCATCTGGTGGTGCTTTCCGCGCTTCGATTCCGATCCGGTGTTCTCCCGCCTGCTGGCCGGGGACGAAGAGAAGGGGTTTTGCGAAGTGGCGCTCGCCGACCTTGTCGAGGTCAAGACGCAGTACTTGCGCAACACCGCCGTCGTCGAGACGATTCTCATCGACGCGCGCGGCGGCAAGGTGCGCGTCCTCGACTTCGCGCCGCGTTTCGATCTCTACGGCCGCATCTATCGTGCGCCGCAGATCGTGCGGCGGATCGAGCCGATCGCCGGCCTGCCGCGCATCACGATCAAGGTGCGGCCGACCTGCAACTACGGCGAGCGGGTCGGCGAGATCAGCGTCGGCTCGCATCACGTCCGCTACATCAGCGTCGGCGCCGTCGTCCGGCTGACCACTGACGCGCCGATCTCCTACATCGCCGCTGAGACCAGCTTTCCGCTGCATCGGGCGATCAACCTCGTCTTCGGTCAGGATGAACCGCTTCGCGATGCGATCGACGACACGTGCCGCGAGTTTTTCGACCGCACCTGCGAACATTGGCGCGAGTGGACGCGAAGCCTCAATGTGCCGTTCGAGTGGCAATCGGCGGTGGTGCGCGCCGCGATCACGCTCAGGCTGTGCGCGTACGAGGATACCGGCGGCATCGTCGCCGCCCACACCACGTCGATCCCGGAGGCGCCGGGCACGTCGCGCAATTGGGACTACCGCTATTGCTGGTTGCGCGACGCCTTCTTCGTCGTTCAGGCGCTCAATCGCCTCGGCGCGACGCAAATGATGGAATCCTACATCCACTATTTCACCACCATCGCCATACGCGAAGCGGGGATGCTGCCGCCAGTGCACGGCGTCGTGCCGTTCACTGGCCTGGAGGAGAGGACGGCGCCGGCGCTGAAGGGCTATCTCGGTTACGGGCCGGTGCGCGTCGGCAATCAGGCGGCGGAACAGGTCCAACACGATTCCTACGGCAGCGTCGTGCTCGGCGCGGCGCAGATGTTCGTCGACGAGCGGCTGACTCACATGGGCGACCACGCGTTGTTCGCCCAGCTCGAAACGCTCGGCGAGAGGGCGTGGAAGCTCGCCTTCGAGCCCGACGCCGGCATTTGGGAATATCGCGGCAGTACCCGGGTTCACACGTATTCCGCCGCCTTATGCTGGGCCGCGTGCGACCGGCTGGCGCGCATTGCGCGCATCCTCGGCCTCGCCGAGCGCGAGCGCAGCTGGGCCTCGCGCGCCGAAGTCATCCGTGAACGGCTGCTCGCCGGCGCGTGGAACGAAAAACGCGGCGCCTTGACCGCCGCGCTGGGTTCGCCAGACCTCGACGCCAGCGTTCTCCTGCTCGCCGAGCTCGGTCTGCTGGCGCCGGACGACCCGCGCTTCCGCAGCACCTGCGAAACGATCGGGCGCGAGCTCATGCGCAACGGGCGCATCATGCGCTACGCGGTCCCCGACGATTTCGGCGCGCCGGAGACGGCGTTTCTCGCCTGCAACTTCTGGTACATCGATGCGCTGGCGCAGATCGGCCGTCGCGACGAGGCGCGCGAGATGTTCGAGAGCGTGCTGGCGCGCCGCAATCATTTCGGGTTGCTGTCGGAGGACATCCATCCCGAGACTGGCGAGCTGTGGGGCAATTTTCCTCAAGCTTACTCCATGGCCGGCATAATCAATACGGCGACGCGTCTGTCGTCGAGTTGGGAGGACGCATGGCTCCGCGCCTGATCATCGTCTCGAATCGAGTCGCCATTCCCGACACGCGCCAGCATCTCGCGGGCGGACTGGCGGTCGCCGTCAAGGCCGCGCTGCGCGATCGCGTCGGCGTCTGGTTCGGCTGGAGCGGCGACATCAGCGACAGCGAGGCGGCGCCGCGCCGCCTCAAACGCGGTCGGGTCGAATACGCCGTGATCGACCTCTCCGAAGCCGACTATCAGGAATATTACAACGGCTTCGCCAACCGCGTGCTGTGGCCGATTCTGCACTACCGGGTCGACCTGCAGGAATATTCGCGCGCCGATCAAAGCGGCTACATGCGCGTCAACAGCCTGTTCGCCGAACAGCTCGACGCGATCATCGAAGACGACGACGTCGTCTGGGTGCACGACTATCATCTGATGCCGCTGGCTCGCGAACTCAGGGCGCGCGGCCGCGTCAACCCGATCGGCTTCTTCCTCCACATTCCCTGCGCCCCGCCCGACATCCTGGCGACGATGCCCAACCACGAGGAGATCCTCGGCAGCCTCGTCCATTACGATTTGGTGGGCTTCCAAACCGACAATGACCGCGACAACTTCGCCCACTACCTGACGTCGCTGGGCGCGAAGCCGGTGCGCGGCACGAGCTTCACGTTCGACGGCCGCCAGACCCGTCTGGGCGCGTTTCCGGTCGGCATCGAAACCCCCATCTACGCCCGCCTCGCCCGCAACGCGGTGCGCTCGCGCTTCGTGCGCGAGATGGTCGAAAGCCTCAACGGCCAAAAGCTTGTGCTCGGCGTCGACCGGCTCGACTATTCCAAAGGCATCATCCATCGCCTCAACGCCTTCGATCGCTTCCTCGAGGTCAATCCGGAATGGCGGTCGAAAGTCACCTACCTGCAGGTGACGCCGAAGAGTCGCGGCGAGATTCGCGAATACGCGCAAATCGAGAACGAAGTGACGACGGTGATCAGCAAGATCAACGGGCGCTTCGGCGAGGCGGCGTGGACGCCAGTGCGCTACGTCAACCGCTCCTACTCGCGCACTGCGCTCGCCGGCGTCTATCGCGCCGCCGACGTCGCTTTGGTGACGCCGCTGCGCGACGGCATGAATCTCGTCGCCAAGGAGTTCGTCGCCGCCCAGGACCCGGAGGCGCCGGGCGTGCTGATCCTGTCGCAGTTCGCCGGCGCGGCGGCCGAGCTCGATGGCGCGGTGATCGTCAATCCGCACGAGGTCGAGGGCGTCGCGGCGGCGATCAAACAGGCGCTGGAGATGCCGCTGATCGAGCGGCGCGAGCGGCACGGACCGATGCTTGCGCGCCTGCTCGATCACACCGTCGATCAATGGTCCGACAGCTTCCTCACCGCGCTCGGCGAGACGCGGCAGCGGCCGAGTCTGATCGAGGGTCTGAGGGCGATGTTCGGCGCCTCGGCGTAGCGGTAAGTGCGGCCGAGTGCGCGCAGGGCTCAGGCCTGCGGCGCGTCGCGCGTCTCCCTGACGCTGAGCAGGCTGGCGAAGCTCACCGCCGCCGCCGCGACGATGTAATAGCCGACCCAGGCGATGCCGCCGCGCGCGAGCAGCAGTTGCGCAATCGTGGGCGCGAGCGAAGCGCCGAGAATGCCGCCGAGGTTGTAGGCGCTCGACGCGCCGGTGTAACGCACGCGGGCGGGGAACAGCTCCGGCAGCAGCGCGCCGAGCGGGGCGAAGGTGAGGCCCATCGCCGCCAGCGCGAGCGACAGGAACGCCAGCACGCCGATCGTCCCGCCGTCGAGCAAACTCGGCATCGCGAGCCCGACCGCCGCGGCGGCGATCGCCGCAGCGAGCAGCACCGGCCGGCGGCCGAAGCGATCGGCGAGCGCGGCGGAGAGCGGCGTCGCCGCCGCCATGAACAGCGCCGCCACGCACAGCATCGCCAGGAACTCGGTGCGCGCGATGTGCAGCGTCGTCACGCCGTAGCCGAGCGCGAACACCGTCGACACATAAAACAGCGCGTAGCAGACGACGATCGCCAGCGAACCCTGAATCAACGGCCGCCAGTGATCGCGGATCGCTTCGACGAGCGGAACTTGGGCGCGCTGGTGCGTTTCGACCAGCGCGCGGAAGGCGGGCGTCTCGGCGACGGTGACGCGGACATAGAGGCCGATCGCCACCAGCGCGGCGCTGAGCAGAAAGGGGACGCGCCACGCCCAGGCGACGAAGCTCTGTTCGCCCAGGCCGAGGATCAGCAGCAGAAACAAGCCGTTGGCCATCAGGAAACCGATCGGCGGCCCGAGTTGCGGGAACATGCCGAACCAGGCGCGCTGGCCGTCCGGCGCGTTCTCGGTCGCCAGCAGCGCCGCGCCGCCCCACTCGCCGCCGAGCCCGACGCCTTGGCCGAAGCGCAGCAGGCACAGAAGCCAGGGCGCCAGCGCGCCGGCGGTGGAATAGCCGGGCAGGACGCCGATCAGGGTTGTCGACAGGCCCATGACCACCATCGTCGCCACCAGCGTCGCCTTGCGGCCGACGCGGTCGCCGAAATGGCCGAAGAGGAACGCGCCGACCGGCCGCGCCAGGAAGGCGACGCCGAAGGTCAGGAAGGCGTTGAGCGCCTGGGTCTGCGGCGCCGATTGCGGAAAGAACGTCTGACCGATCACCAGCGCGGCGGCGGTGCCGTAGATGTAAAAGTCATAAAATTCGATCGCTGTGCCGATCAGGCTCGCCAGCACGATGCGGCCGACGCCGACCCCCTGCGCCGGCGCGCCGATCGCCGCCGTCGCGGCCCCCGCCTCACCCGTCATGACGTTCTCCCGGCCCTCTTTTTTCGCTTTCAACCTGGCTCCGTCCAGCCGGGGCAGCTTTGGCTCAACGGCAATTTGCGTTCGATGATGCGGAACGGGAAATAGTATTTGCAGCTACGGTTCCACTGGTCGGCGGTCTGCCCGGACGAGATCAGCGGCGCTTCGTTCCACAACAACAGGCCAAAGTTAACGCCGACGATCAGCGTGAGCGCCATCATCCATTTCATCGACTCCCCCCGAAGCCGACCGAAACCCGGGCCCCTTCCCAACCGGGACCCATTAGAATCAGTCATTCATTGGCGTCATAATCACGCCTTTGACCCGGCGTGACAATTCGCCGGTCGGGGCGGATAACGCTTGCCGGCCGTTCGCCGATCTTGCGCGACGACGCGCGATCGCCTAAATGGCTCCAATCGGGCTTCGGCCGAACGACTTGGCCTCGGCGCGCTCCCGCGTCAGACTGACGACCTTCTCCCAAACTCGAATCTCGCCGGCCGCGACACGCGGCTTCAATTTGGATCAGTCAAGAAGGACAATCACATGGCGCAGGGAACCGTGAAGTGGTTCAACGGCCAAAAAGGCTACGGCTTCATCCAGCCGGATGACGGCAGCAAGGATGTCTTCGTCCACATCAGCGCGGTGCAGCGCGCTGGTCTCGTCGATCTCAACGAAGGCCAGAAGGTCGCTTACGAGGTCGTCGCCGATCGTCGCACCGGCAAGTCGTCGGCCGACAATCTGAAGCCGCTGTAAGGCTGACAGAATTTCGCCTCGGTCGGGAAAATCCGGCCGCGGCGGCGCCCTTCGGCCCGCGCCCGGGAAACCGGCGCGGGCTTTTTCTTTTGTCGGCGACTCAGCTCGCCTGAGTCCGCCCGGCTTCCCAGCCGATGATCGCCTGCTTGCGCGCCAGGCCCCAATGGTAGCCGGTCAGCGCGCCAGAGCGCCCGAGAACGCGATGACAGGGGACGACGAACGAGATCGGGTTGCGCCCGACCGCGGCGCCGACCGCGCGCGCCGCGTTGGGTTTGCCGAGATGACGCGCGATGTCGGAATAGGTCGTCGCGCGGCCCATCGGCACGGCGAGCAGCGTCTCCCATACCCGCACCTCGAAATCGGTGCCGATCATCACGATCCGCAGCGGCGCCTCGGGTCGCCATTGCGCCGAATCGAAGGCGCGCGCGGCGAGCGGCGCCGTCGCGCCCTCGTCCTCGACGAAGCGGGCGCGCGGCCATCGCCGCTGCATGTCGGCGAGCGCCGCGTCGCGGTCTTCGTCGTCGACGAAGCCGAGGCCGGCAAGGCCGCGCGGCGCGGCGACGACGATCGCTTCGCCGAACGGCGAGGGGTGGAAGCCGTACGCGAGTTCGAGATCGTCGCGTCGGTAATCGCCCGGCGTCAACGCTTCATGGGTGACGAACAGGTCGTGCAGCCGGCTTGGGCCTGACAGGCCGACGTCGTAGGCGGCGTCGAGCACGGTCGCCGAGTCGCGCAACAACTCGCGCGCGCGATCGATCGTCAGCGCCTGCAGGAAGGCCTTTGGCGTCAGCCCGGCCCAGCGCTTGAACACGTGCTGGAAATGCGACGCCGAGAGACCGACGTGGTCGGCGATCGCTTCGATCGACGGCTGGTCGCGCCAGCGGGTCGAGATGAATTCGATCGCCTTGCGCACGACGCCGTAATCGGCGTCGGGCGCGACGGGGACGGCGGGGAAATCGAGCATGGCGTCTCCTGGACTCCCAATCTCGTTTCTCCTCATCGTGAGGAGCGCCGCGCAAGCGGCGCGTCTCGAACGACGAGGAGAAACGCGCGACCGGCGCCGCCGGCCATCGTCCTTCGAGGCCGCTTCGCGGCGCCTCAGGACGAGGGACTGAGGCCGTGAGCCGGTCTCACGCTCCCTGGCCGTCTGATCTATTTGATCCCGCTGGCCCGCCCGCGCCACCCGAAAACGACTGTTTCAGCCGTCGCCGCGCGCGTCGACGACCGCGCTCCAGCCCCATTTCAGCAGCGGCGCCGCGTCATGAGCGAAGGCGACGACGTCGTCGACCAGGATGGGCTTGGCGAGCCGGGCGTCAGCGATGTCGCGCGAACAGATGAACGACGTGTTGCGGACCGCGGCGGCGACCTCCACGTCGTCGATCGCCTCGAAGCCGCGCGGCGCGCGCTTCAGCGCATATTCGTCTTCGAGCGCGAGGCCGCCGTCGGCGAGCTTGGCGACCATCGTCTTCCACGCCTTCGGCGCGCGCACGACCGCCGCGCGCAGCCGCGCCAGGGGCTCCGGGTCGGGCTGCCAGAAGCCGGCGGCGGCGAAGCAGCCCTCGGCGGAGACGTGGACATAAAGCATCCCGGGGTCGTTCTTTGCCCCGGTCCGCGACAGCACCGCGCCGGCGTTGGTCTTGTACGGGCTCTTGTCCTTGGCGAAGCGCACGTCGCGGTTGATGCGGAACAGCGACGCCTTGCGATCGCCCTTGAGCGGCGTTTTCGCTTTGGCGAAACGAGCCGCGAGTTCCTCGACCAGGTCGCCGAGCGGCCCCTTGATCTCGCCCTCGTAGATCGAGCGGTTGGCCTCGAACCAGTCCTTGGTCTGGTGGAAGGCGAGCGCCTTGAAGAAGGGAACGGCCTGCGGGCCGAAGCCGAAGAAGGCCATGGCGCGAATCCTGGAAGGGGATGAAAAGCGTCGTTTTCTAGGCCCGCTGCAGACGCGGCGCAAACGCCGCGCTCATTGGGATGAATTCGGCAACGTCGCCTCGGCGGCGCCGACGATCGACGCCGCGAGATCGGCCTGGGCGGCCGGCAGGCGGACGGCGAGCAGATAAAGATCGGGCCCGTCCGCCGGGCCGACGAGCTTGGCGAGCCCGGCGACCGGCAGCGCGCCCTTGGCGAGCCGGCCGGCGGTTCCAAGCCCGTCCTTGCCGGCGGGCGTCGCGAACTCGACCAGCGTCGGCGTCTTGTAGGTCAGCTTGTCGGCCGGGTAGGGGCCGGCGGGGAAATTCTCTTTCGGCTCGATCCCTTCGGCGATCACCGAGGCGACGAACGCCCTCTCCGGATCGGCGAAAACGCGCGCGGCGATCTTGGCGACGTCGAAGCGGCCGCTCGTGCCGCCGATGTCGTCGATGAGGGTCACCGCAGGTCCGGCGATCGGCTGGCTCGGGTCGTCGAGCTTGCCGCTCGGCGCGATCGTCAGCGTCACGCCGCTCGAGCCGTAGAACGAGAAGCATTTCCAGCCGCGCGGCGCGAGCGCGCCGGCGGAATATTGCGCCTGATACCAGGCGAGGCCTTTGGCCGCCGCGGGATCGAGGTTGAGCGCCTTCGCCTGGCCCTTCGGGGCAGCGACCGGCCCCTGCTGGCCGTCGCTCGGACAGCCGACAAAGGGGATGCTTTCGGCGGCCGAAGTTGAGGCCGCGAGCGCGCAAGCAAACAGCGCCGCCAACGCGGACGCCGGCGACAACGACGATAGAATGCGCATGGCGATCCCCCCGGACAAAGAGCGCTGTGATTATCGACGTTCGTCATCGGCTCGACAATTCGCCGTTCGGTCGACGCCGTGCGGATGCCCGGCGCCTGCGGCGTTTTGCGCGGGTCAATTTGACCGGTTCTAAGAAGTATATTGCCGCCCATGGGAGGGATGCGAACGAAGCGCGAAACGGCGCTGGTCGCGTGGACGTTGCGCTGCGGGAGATTGGCGGTCACGCTCGGCTTCGCGGCCTGGGCGATCGTCGGCGGCGCTCGCGCCGACGACGCTTGGCGCGCCTGGAACGCCGGCCCGCTGAGCTTCGAGGCGCCGGCGGCGATGAGCCTGTCGACCGACTTCGACCAGAAGCTGACGCCGCTCGACCTCGCCCATCCCGACTGGCTGTTGAAGCTCGTCGCCGCGCAGGACGACGCGCGCGCGTTGACGGCGCGGTTCTCGTGGGCGCCGGACGCCTTGGGCGCCGAGTCGGGGACGAACGAACTTTCGCGCGCCGCGATCACATTCGCCGGGCGACAAGCGTTGCGCCGCGAATGGCGCGATGACGACGTCGCGACGCGTGGCTTCGATATCCTCGCCCCCGGTTGGGGTCCAAAAGGCGCGGTGTTCGAATTTACTTGCTACGCGGGCGCAAAGATTTGGGCAACACTCCAGCCGAACTGCGAGCGCATCGCCGCGAGCGTCCGCGTCGCCGGCCTCGTCGCAGCGAATCCGCCTCCGCCACCGACGACGCCCACGCCGACGTCGAGCCAGTCGCCGGTCGTGACTGAACCGACGCCGACGGCCGTCGTCGAGGAAGCGCCGCCGGCGACGCCGGTCCGTCGGCTGGAAGAGCAGAACACGGACGCCGTCGTCGGCAGTCCGAAGGCGGAGACTTTGCTCACCGTCAAGGCGCCGATCTTCCTGCGCGCACTGAGCACCTATCATTGGAACGACGGCCGCGGCGCGACGCCGGGAACGATAAGCCTGACTGGGGCCAACGGCGCGATGTTTGGCCCATGGCGCGCGCGCGGCGAGCCGGGACAGGGCGGCGCGCCCAACGTCAACTGGATCGCCGAGGTCAACCAGCGGCTCGAACCAGGGCGCTACGTCGTGCGAACGTCGAGCGACGAAACCTGGTCGACGAACGAGAAGCGGGGCTGGAAAGGCTTCTATTCGATCGACTACCAGCTCTATCCCGAGGTCGCGCAATCGACGCCGACGCCGCCGACCCCGGCTTCGCCGACGCCGCCGGCTAAGACGGTGTGGACGCCGCCGCCGGCGCACCAGACGCTGTTCGCCGGCGCGCTCGACGCGCGCTGGGACAAGTTGCAGGGGCTCGGCGGCGATTTCGCCGCCTTCGCCAAGCTCAACAATAGCGCGTTGGCGGTCGACGTCCCGGCTGGACACTCGTGGGGCCGCACTGGCGTCGCCAGCGCCTCGTTCGCCGGCGTCTTCCTCGATGATTTTGGCGCCGGCGCGAAGCAGACCTTCACCTTCCGCTTCGATCCCGCGCGCTCGACCGCGTTCGTCGCTGCGCTGGTCACTGACCGCGACTGGTGCGCGCGCGGCGGCAACGTGGAAGGATTCGCCTTTGTCTTCGCGCCAAAAGCCGAAGGCGGCGGCGCGCTGGCGCGCTGGGTCGATCTCGGCCCAAGCCAGGACCGCGGCAAAGCGGACATCGCCGCGACCGGAGCGAAGGAGGTGGCGATCGTGCTGACGCCGGGCGCCGCGTCGGCCAGCGTCGACGGCGTCAAGCTTGCGGAAGGCCCGGTCAAAGGGTTGGAGGCGCATGTCGCGTTGGCGGTCTGCGTCTTCACCCAGGGTCGCGACGTCAACCAGCCCGCCGCGATGGCGCTCAAGGAGATCGTCGTCGACCGCCAGCCGGGCGCGCGCGAAAGCGAACCGAAGCCTGCCGCGGGCGTCGCGCCGCCGTCGCCGGTCGTCCTGCTCGGCGCGAAGTCGATGATCGAGTGGGAGGGCCAGGCGCCGTACTACGGCGGCGACTTCGCCAAGTTCGGCGCACTGCGCGACGGCCGTCTCGACATCTCTGTCCCGCAGGGAGACGGCGCCCGCACGACCGGCCTCGTCTCGAAAACCCAGGTCGTCTCATTCGACCTCTATGCCGACGAGGCGCCTTATCGACTGCGCTACGCGTTCGATCCGCTGCGCACGACCGACTTCGTCGTGCAGCTGACCGATCCGCGCACCTGGGACTGGCATTACGTGCATATGGTCGCCGGCGTGAACCGCCGCGACGGCAAGACCAGCGAGTTCTTCGTCCGCTATTGCCCCGGCGCGGAGATCCGCCGCGCCATGCCGGCGCAATGGAACGGCGATTTCGAACTCGTCCTGCACAACGGCTGGGCGACCGTCGGCATTCCCGGCGCCTTCGCGGTGCGATGCGATGAGTCGTCGTTCGGTTACCAACATTCCTTCTTCGACATCATCGCGACGAGCCCGGAGAAGGACGGCCTGCCGGCGGCGGTTACGCTGCTCGGCGCGACGCTCGAGCGCATCCCGCCCGACGGCATGACGGCCGAGCAACGCTGGCGCTACGTCGCCGACAAGGACTTCGATCCCGCCGCGTTCGCCAAAGATCTGGCGGCCGACGTCGGCAGCGCGGAAATCGAGCTCCCCTGAGAGAGGAGGCGCGCATGTCCCGCAACGAGCTTCGCCGCGCCCGCGGCCTTGTCGGCGTAGCCGCCGTGGCCGCGGCGCTGGCGCTGTCCGCGGCGTCGCCCGCCCCCGCGCCGTCGATCGGCGATCGCTACGACGGCTACGTCAACGACCTGCGGAACCAGAAGTTCAGCTTTGGCGGCGGCGGCGACGCTGAAGTCAAGGAAGCGATGGTCGAGTGGGCGAAGAGCCTGGTCAGCAACCTGCCGATCTCGGAAGCGAAAAAAGGGGCGGCAAAGCTCAACATCGGCGAGTCGATCGTCGACGCGGTTGAGTTCTGGGACGACGTCGACGCCTCGATCAAGAAAGGCGCGCGCGGCCCGACCAAGGAGGACGTCTCCCTGTTTATGGCGAAGATGGTCCTGCACAACGTCGCCCACGCCGCTCCGGAAGACTTCGACAAGGTGGCCGAGAAGCTCGGCCTCAGCGAGGGTCAGGCGCACGCCTTGGTCGACGTCTCGGTCGACTTCGCCGAAGGCGGCGCGCAAGCCGCCGGAAGCGCGGCGGAGAAGGAGACCATCGAAGCGATCAAGAAGATCGAGCTCACCGCAATCGACGCCTTTTGTCCGCCGTGCGAAATCGGCCGCAAGGCGGTGCTCTTGGGCGTCGCGGAAAGCCAGGTCCTCTACGCGACCGTGCAAGAGGACCGCGCCAACAGCGCCTACGAGCAGTGGAAGCAGACAGGTGACGCCGACATCGCCGGCCGCGGCTTCGGCGTAACGATGGCGGAGATCCGGGCGATCCTCACCAAGAAGAACGCCGAAATGGGGTTCGACCCGCCGACCGACGATGGCATCAAGGCCTTCGTCAAATCCTCATTCACCGATTTCGCCGCCGACGAGAAGGAACGCAACGCCGACGCCGATCTGCTCGCCTTGGCGAAGGCCGACTATCTCAAGCTCAGCGACACTGAGCGCGCCCACTTCGGGAAAAACGACGACGACCGAATCGATCATTTCTCCGAAGATTACCTGCGCTATTACAAGATGATGATCGCCTATCAGGGCGCCCGGCCGTTTCCGCCCGGCGGCGAAGCGACGGTGCGCGCCGCGGTGGTCGAAATCGTCAAGAACGCCGGTTCAATCTCCATCCTCGACCTGCGCCAGCGCATCGCCGCGGATCTCATCCGCTGGGGTTGGCTGAAGCCGACGACCGCCGGTCCGATCGAGATCGCCCGCGTGCGCGACCGCCTCGCAACGCTCGACTATTTCAAGATGAAGGCGCTGTTCGACTACATGGACATCGCGCTGCCGAAGGACTTCTACGCCTGCATGTGCGCGCAGAGCGGCCACACCACCGGTTCGGGCGTCGGCTACAATCCCGACGGTTGTCCGAACACCGGCTGCCAGTTCACCGGCAATCTCGGCGGGCAATATTGCGTGCCGATGCCGACCGACGCCGGCGCGTTCGCCGCCTGCGCGCCGAAGGCGGCGATCGCCGGCGGAAAACCGCTCGACCAATACATCGCCGAGGAACTCGCCAAGGGAAAGCGCTGAGGGCGCTGGGCGCGGGTGCCGCGGACCTGCGCTAGCCGACGCGGCGCGGTCGCGGTAGCGTTCGCCTGCCGTTCGAGCCGCGAGAATTCTCATGACGCCGGAAGGTCTGATCGTGCGCGCGAGTCGCCACGAACCGAAGGAGACGATGGATCGGCTCGCCGCCGCCGTGACGGCGCGCGGCGCGGCGGTCGTCGCGCGGGTCGATCACGCCGCTGCGGCGGCGACGGCCGGGTTGGCGCTGGCGCCGACCGAAGTCCTCATCTTCGGCAATCCCAAGGCTGGCACGCCGTTGATGCAGACGGCGCAGACGATCGGGATTGATCTGCCGCTGCGCGCGCTGGTCTGGCGCGACGCTTCCGGGATTACGCATCTCGGCTACAACGATCCCTATTGGCTCGCGCGGCGGTACGGCGCCGAGGTTGGCCACGAGGCCGTCCTGAAGGCGATGGCCGCGTTGCTCGCGGCGGCCGCCGAAGAAGCGGCGGGCTAAAGCGCGGCTGGCGGCGCAGAGCGGCGACAGAAATATACATATAACGATTGTTTAATAGCGGGCGGGCGAGGCTGAAGGAAACGCCCGCCTGATGCTTGCCGGCGCCCGCGCGCCGCGCGTTTTTTGGCGCCTAACCCCTTGATAACCGAAGGCCAGCGAATCGACTTGCACGCGGCTGGCGCGGCCGGATTCGGTAGCGAACGAAGGTCAGTCCTCGAGGCCCGCCGGCGCTGGCCCGCCGCTCGCCCAATCGAGCAACTCGACCGTGTGGACGACCGGCACGGCGGTCGCGCTGGCGATCTGGGTCAGGCAGCCGATGTTGCCGGCGGCGACGACGTCGGGCTTAAGCCGTTCGAGGTTGGCGACCTTGCGCGCGCGCAGCGCCGCGGCGGTTTCGGGATGGAGGATGTTGTAGGTTCCCGCCGAGCCGCAGCAGAGGTGGCTTTCGGCCGGGTTGCGGACTTCGAAGCCGGCGCGGATGAGCAGCGCCTTGGGCGGTTCGACGATTTTCTGGCCGTGCTGCAGCGTGCAGGCGGCGTGGTAGGCGACGACGAGCGGCTTCGGCGCGGCGAAGGCGAGGTCGAGCCCGGCGACATACTCGGTCACGTCGCGCGCCAATGCCGCGATCCGCGCCGCCTTGTCGGCGTAGGCGGGATCGTCGGCGAGCAGCGCGCCGTAGTCCTTGATCGTCGCGCCGCAGCCCGAGGTGGTGACGACGATCGCCTCCAGCCCTTCATCGTCGATCGCGCGCGTCCAGGCGTCGATATTGGCGCGCATCTGCGTGTGCGCCTGGGCCTCGCGGCCCATGTGATGCAGCAGCGAGCCGCAGCAGCCTTCGCCCGGCGCTGGCGCGACCACGACGCCGGCGCGGGCGAGCAGTCGCGTCGTCGCGGCATTGATCTCAGGCGCCAACACGGCCTGCGCGCAGCCGGTCAGCAGCGCAACGCGGCGGCGCGGCGCGCCAGCGCTCGCGTCAGAGGCCGCGGCGGTCTCGGCCGGCTTTGCGCGCGCCGCCCGCTTCGGCGCCAAAGCGAGCATCGCCGCGAGCTGCGGCCCGACGCGGGGCAGGGCGGCGATCAGCGGCGCGAACGGCCGCGCCAGCGCGCCAAGGCGTAGTCCGAGCGCGAACAGCGTCCGCGACGGCAACAGCCGGGCGAGCGCAGCCCGCATCAGCCGGTCGGCCAGCGGGCGCGTGTAACGCGTTTCGATCAGGACGCGCGCATGGTCGATGAGGCGGCGGTATTCGACGCCCGACGGGCAGGTCGTCATGCAGGCGTTGCACGACAGGCAATGATCGATCGGCCAGACGTCGTCGTCGGTCGGCGCTCGGCCGCTCCCCAGCAGATCTTTGATCAGATAGATGCGGCCGCGCGGCGAATCGCGCTCGTCGCCGCTGACGACATAGGTCGGGCAGGTCGCGGTGCAGAAGCCGCAATGGACGCAGGAACGCAGGATCTTCTCCAGCGCCTGGGTGCGCGGATCGGCAAGCTGCTCCGGGGTGAAATGGGTTTGCACGCTTCAAATCCCCGCGTACATGCGCCCGGGATTGAAGACGCCGTCGGGATCGAAGGCCGCCTTGACCCGGCGCGTCAGCGCGACGAGCGCGGGCGGCTGCGGCGGAAAGACGTCGACCGCGGCGCGCAAGGCGTCCGGCGCGCGCGCCAGCGTCGCATGGCCGCCGAACGGGGCGAGCGCGGCGCGCAGGGCGGCGGCGTCGGCCGGCGTCGGCTCGGTCGCCAGCCAGACGAGGCCGCCGCCGCAGTCGAAGAGATGCGCCAGCGCGCGGGGCCCGAGCCGGGCGAGGACGTCGACCGCGCGCGACGGCTTGACGCCGACGCGCCACACGGCGCGATCGCGCGGCTCGGCGAGAAACGCGGCGTCGCGCACGGCGCGCCACAGCCGGCGCGAGTCTTCGCCCTTCAGCACGCGCTCGGCGCCGAATTCGGCGAGAAGCGCGAGCAGCTTGTCGGCGCGATGGTCGACCGAGGCGGCGACGCCCTCGATGCGCAGGAACGTGCGCGAGAATTCGCGCCCCATGCCCGGCGACAGCATCGCCGCGCCGCTGACGCCAAAAGGCGAGCCGAGCGCGGCCGTCATCGCCGCGACCGCGCGCGCGTCGTCGAGGCGGCGGATGACGATGGTCGCTTCGCTCTCCGGCTTCGGCAGCAGCTTGAACGTCGCCTCGGCAAGGAAGCCGAGGGTTCCCAGCGCGCCGCAATTGAGCTTGACCAGGTCGAGGCCGGCGACGTTCTTCATCACCCGGCCGCCGGTCATGATCGCTTCGCCTTGGCCGTTGACCAGCCGCAGCCCGATCACGCTGTCGCGCGCCGCGCCGGCGCTGACCCGGCGCGGGCCGGAGGCGTTGGTCGCGACCAGTCCGCCGATGGTCGGCTCGCCGCCGCCGTAGAGCGCGCGGCCGTCGATCGGCTCGAACGGCAGCATCTGGCCATGCGCGTCGAGCGCCGCCTCGACGGCGGCGAGCGGCGTCCCGGCTTTGGCGCGCAACACCATCTCCGCCGGTTCATGGAAAACGATTCCGTCGAGCCGGGCGCTCGACAGGCGGCGCTTGCCCTCCGGCGGACGGCCAAGACCGGCGCGCGAGCCGCCGCCCACGATGTCGAGCGCCTCGCCGCGCCCGCGCGCCTCGGCGACCATCGCCGAGGCTTCCGCTTCGTCGCCCGGCGTCAGCGTTGCGACTTCATCGGCGATCACGCCCCTCTCCCTTCGAGCGGGAAGACCTTGGCCGGGTTGAGCTGCGCCCGCGGGTCGAACGCGGCGCGCACACGCTTTTGCTGGGCGAGGTCGGCCGGAGCGTATTGGCAGGACATCAGGTCGCGCTTCTCGATGCCGACGCCGTGCTCGCCGGTCAAGCTGCCGCCGAGCGCAACGCTCATCTTCAGCACCTCCATCCCCGCCGCCTCGGCCTTCTGCTGTTGGGCGGGATCGTTGACGTCGTAGAGGATGAGCGGATGCATGTTGCCGTCGCCGGCGTGGAAGACGTTGGCGACGCGCAGGCCGTAGCCGGCGCAGATCTCGCCGACCCGCTGCAGCGCCTCGGGCAGCCGACTGGTCGGCACTGTGCCGTCCATGCAGATGTAGTCGGCGACGCGGCCGGTCGCGCCGAAGGCGGACTTGCGCCCCTTCCAGATCTGCGCGCTCTCCATCGCCGACATCGATTCGCGCATCACGCGCACGCCGTGCGTCTTGGCGATCGCCGCGATGCGGGCGAGTTCGGCCGCCATCTCGGCTTCGCTGCCCTCGACTTCGACGATCAGCATCGCCTCGACGTCGAGCGGATAGCCGGCGTGGGCGAAATCTTCGCAGATCGCGATCGCCGGCCGGTCCATGTATTCCATCGCCACCGGCACGATTCCCGCGCCGATGATCGCCGCCACGCAGCGGCTCGCGTCGGCGCAAGAATCGAAGCCGAACAGCACCGGGCGCGCGCCTTCGGCGGCGCGGATCAGCTTGACCGTCGCTTCGACGACGACGCCCAACTGCCCCTCGGAGCCGCAGACGAGGCCGAGCCAGTCGAGGCCGGCGGCGTCGAGTTCGGCGCCGCCGAAGTCGAGAATGTCGCCGTCGAGGGTGACGAGCCGGACGCCGAGCAGGTTGTTGACCGTCACGCCGTATTTGAGACAATGCGCGCCGCCGGAGTTCATGCCGACGTTGCCGCCGATCGTGCAGGCGAGCTGCGAGGACGGGTCGGGCGCGTAGAAGAATCCGTCCGCCGTCACCGCCTCGGAAATGGCGAGATTGGTGACGCCCGCCTCGACCCGCGCGTAGCGGTCGGCGAGGTTGATCTCGAGGATGCGGTTCATCTTGCTGAGGCCGAGGACGATCGCATCCTCCTGCGGGATCGCGCCGCCGGAAAGCGAAGTGCCGGCGCCGCGCGCCACGACGTTGACCCCGGCGTCGCGGCAGAACCGCATGACGCGCGCGACCTCGTCGACCGAGCGCGGCAGCACGACGGCGAGCGGCAGGCGACGATAGGCGGTCAGCGCGTCGGTCTCGAACGCGCGCCGCCCAGCGATGTCGGCGATCAGGCCGTCGGCGGGCAGGATCGCCGCCAGGCCGGCGAGGATATCGTCGCGCCGCGCAAGGATCGTCGGATCAGGCGACGGAAACGCAATCTGCGCCATGGCTGGCCTCGAAGGAGGAGGACACGCGCCGCGTCAGGCGCGCGTCCGTGTGCGTCATTGTCCCGGCACGACCGGAATGATCCACGGAATGACGTATTGCTGCAAGGCCACGAGCAAGCCGAAAATCAGCGTCAGGATCACGCTGTGGGGGAAGGTGCGGGCCAGCACCTCGCCTTCGCGTCCCTTGAGCTCGGTCACCGAAACGCCGGTGGCGATGTTCTGCGGCGAGATCATCTTGCCCATCACGCCGCCCGACGAATTGGCCGCCGCGAACAGGACGGGATTGAACCCGAGCTGTTTGGCGGCGACGACTTGCAGATTGCCGAACAACGCATTGCCCGAGGTGTCGCTGCCCGACAGGAACACCGCAATCCAGCCGAGGAACGGCGACAGGATGACAAACGCCGCTCCGACCGACGCCACGCCCTTGCCGAGCGTATAGGCGAGTCCCGAATAGTTCATCAGGAAGGCGAGGGCGACGATGAAGCAGACGGTGACGACGGCGAGCCAAATCTGCCGCGCCGTGCGCGCCAGGCTGGTGAGAAAGCCGTCCAAGCCGAGTCCAAAGACGAGCGCGGCGATCAGCGCCGCAACGAGAATGCCGGTGCCGGTGGCGAGCGGCTGGAACACCCACACCGCCGCGTAGGGCTTGTTGTCGTAAAGGGTGATCGAGATCGCCTTGTCGAGTCCCGGCCAGGGGATGGCGACCTGACCGATCGCGAAGACCTTGAACCACGTCCAGACGATGACGACGGCGGCGACGATCAGCCATGGCGCCCAGCCTTGCCAGGCCGGCGTCTCGCTCGCGTGCGCTCCCGTGGGTTCGACGCGTTGAATGGCGAATTCCGGGTCGGGCGCAGGCCGCCACAGCTTGAGGAAGCCGAGCGTGATGATGAGCGAGCCGAGCGAGGCGAGCACGTCGGTCAGCGAATAGTCGATGAAGTTGGCCGTGACGAACTGGCAGATCGCGAAACTGCCGCCGGCGACCAGCAGCACTGGCCAGAGCGCCTTGACCGAGCGCGCGCCGCCGTAGGCGAAGATGACGTAGAACGGCAGGATCACCGCCATGAACGGCAATTGCCGGCCGATCATCGCGCCGAGCGTCGCCGCCGGCAATCCGGTGACGCCGCCCAACGTCGTGACCGGCGCGCCGAGCGCGCCGAAGGCGACCGGCGCGGTGTTGAAGATCAGGACATAGACCAGCGCCTCGAGCGGCGGGAAGCCGACCAGGATGAGCAGCGAGCCGGTGATCGCGACCGGCGTGCCGAAGCCGGATACGCCTTCGAGCAGCGCGCCGAAGCAGAAGCCGATCGCCACCAGAACGATGCGGCGGTCGTTGGGCAGATGGTCGAGCGTCCAGCGGCGGAAGGCGTCGAAGCGGCCGGAGGTGACGGCGATGTTGTAGAGCAGCATCGCGTTGAACACGATCCACATCACCGGCCACAACGCGAAGACGAAGCCGTTGAGCGTGGCGTCGAGCGCCAGTCCGACCGGCAGTCGCCACAGGCCGACCGCGATGACGAAGCCGACGACGAGGCCGGCGAGCGAGGCCTGCCAGGCGGGACGGCGCAGCAGTCCGAGGAGAACCAGCACCGTGAGGATCGGCAGGCTGGCGGCGATGACGGAAAGGCCCAGACTGTCCGCGACCGGCGTCAAGAGTTGTTGGAACACGTGCGTCCTCCCCGTATTCGACCGACCTCTTCGGGTCTTGGCCGGCGCGCTCTCTGCGGAACGCGGACTCAGCGACGCTAGTCGCCGCGATGTTCGCGGTCAAACGACATACGCCATTGACCGAACAGGGGAAATCAAATTGATGAGATCGCCTCGCCGCGGCGAGCCCGGGTTCAAGCGCGCCGCGTCAGCCCCAGCGCCCGCGCGATCACACGGTCGAGGACGCGCTTGGGCAGGAGCAGGGGCAAAGTCCAGTTGACGAACCGGTTGCGCAACACGACGTAGCGCGCCCGCGGATTTGGAGCGGTCAGCGCGAGATGAATCGCTTCGCCGAGGCGCTCGACCGGCAAGCCTTGGCGTCCCCGCTTGACGAACGCCGCCTTGAACCGCTTCAGCGCGGGGCCGTAATCGGTGTCGGCGTAGACCGAGTCGTCGGTCGCTTCGGCCTTGTCCCAGATCGGCGTCGCGATCGACCCTGGACCGATGACGATGACGTCGATGCCGTAGATCATCAATTCGCGGCGGAGACTGTCGCTGAACGCCTCCAGCGCGTGCTTCGACATCGCGTAGTCGCCGAGAAACGGCGCGGCGATCCTGCCGGCGACCGAGCTGATGTTGACGATGCGCCCCGGCCCGCCGGTGAGCGAGGAATCGGCGCCGAGCAAAGGAATGAAGGCTTGGCTCACCGTCACCGCGCCGAGCGCGTTGACCTCGAACGCCCGGCGAATCTGGTCGATCGGCTGATGCGCGAGCGGTCCGCCGATCGCGAGGCCGGCGTTGTTGACGAGTCCCTTGAGCGTATGCCCGCCAAGCTTGACGCGCGTTTCGTCCGCGGCGCGGTGAACGGCGGCGATGTCGGTCACGTCGAACAGCAGCGGCTCGACGGCCTCGCCGAATTCCTGGCGCAGCGATTCCGCGTCCGCGACCTTGCGCACGCCGGCGAAGACGCGCCAGCCATGGCCGACGAGGGCCTTGACCGCGCTGCGGCCGATGCCGGTCGAAGCGCCGGTGACGACTGCGTCCAATGACATGGATGGATCCATTCTTGAAATGCGCCCGCTACGGCGGGCGACGGCGAGGCGTCGCCTACACCAGCACCGGCTGCGCGACCATGCCGGAGGCTCCGAACACGCGGCGATAGCGCGCGATCTCGTCGGGAGGCCCAAGCACCTTGTTGGGATTGTCGGAGAGCTTGACCGCCGGTCGCCCGTCGACGTCGGCGACCTTGCAGACAATCGAGATCGCCTTCAATTCGCCGTCGATTCCGTCGGTTGCGCAGCCCTTGAAGTCGTTGGTGAGGTTGGTGCCCCAGCCAATCGAGACGTTGAGGCGGCCGCGCAACGCCCTGACCGAAGCCTCGATGGTGTCGATGTCCATCGCGTCGGATAGGACGAGCAGTTTCTCGTGCGGATCGCGCCCGCGCTTACGCCACCAGGCGATCAGCTCGTGCGCCGCCGCCAGCGGCTCCTTCGAATCCGGGCGGGCGCCCTTCCAGTCGGCCACCCAATCGGGCGCGCGCGCCAGGAAGTCGGTCGAGCCGTAACAGTCGGGCAGCACGATCAGCAGATTGCCGCCATACATGCGCGCCCAGTCGCGCAGCACTTCATAGGGCGCCTGTCGCATCGCCTCGTCGTCGTCGGCGAGTGCGGCGTAGACCATCGGCAGCTCGTGGGCGTTGGTGCCGATCGCCTCGAGACCGGTGTCCATCGCGTGCTTGATGTTCGAGGTGCCGATGAAATTGTCGCCGAGGCCCTCCTGCAGCGCCTCGACGCACCAGCGCTGCCACAGAAAGCCGTGGCGGCGGCGGGTGCCGAAATCGGAGATCTTCAGCGGACCCTCGGCGGCGAGCACGCGCAGACGTTCGACCTTGGTCCACAGCTTGGCCTTGGCGCGGGCGTAGAGCACGTCAAGATTGAAGCGGCTCATGCCGCGCATGGCGGCGCGCGCGCGCAGCTCGTTGATGATCGCCAGCGCCGGGATCTCCCACATCGTCGTGTGCGTCCACGGTCCGGCGAAGCGCAGTTCGTATTGTCCTTCTTTGCGGGTCAGCTCGTACTCGGGCAGGCGGAAGTCGGCCAGCCATTCCATGAAATCCGGCTCGAAGATCTGCTTGGTGCCGTAGAACGTGTTGCCGGCGAGCCAGATCAGCTCGTTCTTGGCCAGACGCAACGATCGGGCGTGGTCGAGCTGGTCGATCAGCTCGCGCTCGTCGATGACGTCGGCGATGCGAACGTGGGTGGCGCGGTTGTGGAGCTGGAAGGTGACCCGGCGGTCGCGATGCAACTTCCAGATCATCTGCTGCATCAATAGTTTATAGAAGTCCGTGTCCAGCAGCGTCCGCACGATCGGGTCGATGCGGAACGTGTGGTTGTAGACACGCGTGGCGATATCCGGGATCATGCCATCCTAACATTAGGGCGCGCCGGGACCAGCGACAAGGGCGGCGCGGCAGCCCAACGCCAAGCCGCCCTGGGAGGGTGATCGAAACGTGTCGGAAAGCCAAGCGGCAAAGACGCAGCTCCGCGTCGGCCTGTTCGTCACGTGTCTCGTCGACCTGTTTCGCCCGACCGTCGGCTTCGCCGCGGTCAAGCTGCTGGAGGACGCCGGCTGCAAAGTCGTCGTTCCGAAGCAGACCTGTTGCGGCCAGCCGGCTTTCAATTCCGGCGACCGCGCCGACGCCCAGGCGATCGCCCGCCGCACGATCGACGCGTTCGCCGACTGCGATTACGTCGTGGCGCCGAGCGGCTCCTGCGCCGGCATGCTCGCCAAACACTACCCGGACCTGTTCGCCGACGAGCCGGACATGGCGATCAAGGCCGCCGCCTTCTCGGCCAAATGCTGCGAGCTGACGAGCTTCTTGGTCGACAAGCTCGGCGTCGCCAGCGTCGCTGCGCGCTTTTCCGGCGTCGCCGCCTATCACGATTCCTGCTCGGGCCTGCGCGAGCTCGGCGTGCATGACCAGCCGCGCAAGCTGCTCGCCAGCGTCGAAGGCCTCACTCTGGTCGAACTCGACGAGGCCGACGTCTGCTGCGGCTTCGGCGGAACGTTTGCGGTCAAATACGGCGAACTGTCCGACGCGATCGTCGCGCGCAAGAGCGACAAGATCGTCGCGACCGGCGCCGACACGTTGCTCGCCGGCGATCTTGGCTGCTTGATGAACATGGCGGGCAAGTTGCAGCGCGCGGGCAAACCGGTGAAGGCGCGCCACGTCGCCGAGGTGCTGGCCGGCATGACCGACGAGCCGGCGATCGGCGAGCCGGCCGAGGGCGAAACGAAATGAGCGTCGCCGCCACCACGCCGCGCTTCAAGGACAACGTCCACGACGCGCTGCATGACCAGCGCCTGCAACGCGCGCTGCCGCACGCGAAGAACTTCATGAGCCGGCGCGCCGACGCCGTGGCGCGGCTGCCGGAATTCGACGCGCTTCGCGACAGCGCCCGCGCGATCAAGGACCATACGCTCGCCCATCTCGACCTTTATCTCGAAGCCTACGAGCGCAAGGTCGTGGAGGCGGGCGGCCACGTGCATTACGCGCGCGACTCCGACGAGGCGATCGCGGTCATCCTCGGCATCTGCAAGGCGCACGGCGCCAGGGTGGTGACCAAGGGCAAGTCGATGGTCTCCGAGGAAATCGGCCTCAACGCCGCCTTGGAGCGGGAAGGCATAGCGGCGGTCGAGACCGACCTCGGCGAGTATGTCATCCAGCTGCGCGGCGAGGCGCCTTCGCACATCATCGCCCCGGCGATCCACGTCACCCGCGACGACATCGAGGCCGACTTCCGCCGCGTCCATCGCGATCTCGCGCCCGACCGCGACCTTTCGCGGCCCGAGCAACTGCTCAGCGAAGCGCGCGCGATCCTGCGCGACCGCTTCCTCTCCGCCGACGTCGGCCTGACCGGTGCCAATTTCCTCGTCGCCGAGACCGGGACGTCGATCATCGTCACCAACGAGGGCAACGGCGACCTGACCCAGACCCTGCCCAAGGTCCACGTCGTCCTCGCCTCGCTCGAAAAGATCACGCCGACGCTCAACGACGTGGCGCAGATCCTGCGCGTGCTCGGCCGCTCGGCGACCGGCCAGGACATGTCGGTCTACACCACACTGTCGACCGGCCCGCGCCGCGCGAGCGACCCCGACGGGCCGGAGGAATATCACGTCGTGCTGCTCGACAACGGCCGCTCGGCGACGCTCGGCGGTCCGTTCGCCGAGATGTTGCGCTGCATCCGCTGCGGCGCCTGCATGAACCATTGTCCAGTCTATCACGCGGTCGGCGGCCACGCTTACGGCTGGGTCTATCCCGGGCCGATGGGCGCGGTGCTGACGCCGTTGCTGATCGGCGTCGCCGAAGGCGGCCAATTGCCCAACGCGTCGACCTTCTGCGGCCGCTGCGAGGCGGTCTGTCCGATGCGCATCCCGCTGCCGAATCTGATGCGCACGTGGCGCGAGCGCGAGTTCGAACGACGCCTGACGCCGCCGCTCGCGCGCGCCGCGCTGCGGCTGTGGGCGTTCTTCGCCAAGCGGCCGGCGCTCTATCGGCTCGCCGTCGAGCCGGCGATGCGCGGGCTCGGCCTGATCGGCCGCCGCCGCGGTCGTTTCGCCTGGCTGCCGTTCGCCGGCGGCTGGACGCGCTGGCGCGATTTCGCCGCGCCGCAGGGCGCGACCTTTCAGAGCCGCTGGCGCGCGAAGAGCGGGGCGGTCAAATGAGCGCACGCGACGAGATCTTCGCTTCGATCCGCCGCTCCCTCGCCGTCGGTCCGGTCGACGCGCCGCGTCGCGACACGGTCGCCGCGCGCCTCGCTCGAGCGCCGGTCGGGATCGTTCCGCGTCGCGGCCATGGCGAGGCGGCTGAACGCCTCGCGACCTTCAAGTCCGAGGCGGAGCGCGTCCAGGCGACGGTCGCCGAAGTTGCGACCGCCGCCGACGTCCCGGCCGAGATCGCGCGATATCTGCGCGAGAACAATCTGCCGGCGACGCTGCGCTTCGGCGACGACAGGCGCCTCGCGGACATGCCGTGGGCGGCGACCGCGCTCGAAATCGCGCGCGGACCTTCCGAGGGCGACGATCTCAACGCGGTCAGCGCCGCCTTCGCCGCCGTCGCCGAGACCGGCACGCTTGTCTTGGTCTCCGGCCCCGACAATCCGACGACGTTGAACTTCCTGCCCGACAATCATTTCGTCGTCGTCTTCGCCGCCGACGCCGTCGCCGACGCCGAAAGCGTCTTTGCCCGGCTGAAGGCGACTTATGGGGCCGGCGCGCTGCCGCGCACGGTCAATTTCATCACCGGCCCGTCGCGTTCAGCCGACATCGAGCAGACCCTGCTGCTCGGCGCCCACGGACCACGGCGGCTGCACATCGTTGTCGTCGCCGGCTAGTCTCGCCGCCGCAAACTGGCCTTCGTCGCGATTTAGTAACCATCCCGTAGGTAAGAAACGGGACGTGGCGAGGTCTGTGACGATGGCGTTTCGACGGCGACTGGCGGGCGGACTGACCGGGCTTGCGCTGATCTGCGCGGCGACGGCCGCGCTCGCCGAGGATGCTTCCGCCCCTGGGTCTGCCGCAGCCACTACGCTCAACCCGGCGGCGATCCCGATCCCGGCCCCCATCCCCGTTCCCGCCGGCGTCCCAGCCGCCCAGGCGCTGCCTGGCGAGGCGGCTCCGCCGCCGGCGCCCGCCGCGACGCCGTCGTCCGCGCCGATTCCGGTCGTCGCCGCGCCGGCCAAGCCGAAGAAAGTCGCGCCGCCGCCGCCGCCGCTCGAGACCGCGCTGTCGACCGATCCCGCGCCGACGCTCACGCCCGACACCGCCGCCCTGACCGCCAAGGCGGCCGATCGCTATGCGGCGATCGACGCCGCAGGCGGCTGGCCGACCGACATCGGGCCGCTCAATTCCCACTCCAAGGGGCCGGCGGTCGCCGACCTGCGCCGCCGTCTGGCGATTGAAGGCGATCTCGATCGCGCCGCCGCCGACGGGCTGGCGGCGCTGGCGTGGGACGCCGACCTCACCGCCGCGGTCAAGCGCTTCCAGGCGCGCATGGGCCTGCGCCAGACTGGAGTCGTGGCCGGCGCGACGCTGAAGGCGCTGAACGTCCCGGCGAGCGTGCGCGCGCAGGCGCTCGCTGCGAGCGCGCGGCGCGTCGCCGACATCACTTTCCCGTTTGGCGAGCGCTATGTCGTCGTCAACTTGCCGTCGACCGCGGTCGAGGCGGTCGAGAACGGCGCGGTCGTCCACCGTTACGCGGCGATCGTCGGCGACGTCGATCATCCGTCGCCGGAGATCGCCGCCCATGTCGCGGCGATCAACCTCAATCCGACCTGGACCGTGCCGGTCTCGATCATCAAGAAAGAGATCATCCCGCGCATGCAGCGCGATCCCGGCTACCTTGCGCGCGAGAAGATCCGCATCCTTGACGCGAGCGGCGCCGAGGTCGATCCCAAGCACATCGACTGGTCGACCCAGCGCGCCGCCAACTACACGCTGCGACAGGATTCGGGCGCCGGCAATTCGCTCGGCTCGATCCGCATCGACATGCCCAACAAGCTCGCCGTCTACATGCACGACACGCCGTCGAAGCGGCTGTTCGGCGCCGACTACCGCTTTCTGAGTCACGGCTGCGTGCGGGTGCAGGGCGTCTACGATTTGGCCGCCTGGCTGCTCGAAGGGACGAGCGGCGGGCCGGTCGGCGCCTGGGACAAGGAATCGCTGCTCGCCGAGATCAAGAACGGCGCGCGCGAGGACATCAAGCTGACGCGCTCGACGCCGGTGATCTGGGTCTATCTGACCGGCTGGGCGAGCGCCGACGGCGTCGCCAATTTCCGCAACGACGTTTATGGCCTCGACGCCGCTGCGGACGCATCGGCGAGCGTTACGCCCGCTTCGCCGTTTGACGAGGTGTTGCGCGCGGCACCCCTTGCCGCCACCGTCCAATGACAGCCGGGCGGCCGCTGCAGAACCGCGTCGATCCTTACGGCGCGCTCGTCGCCGTCGCCGCGCGCGGCGCGCTGATGGGCAATCGCGGCGGACGCTTCCATCGCCCCGACCGCACGCTCGGCCGTCGCCGCTGGGCCTCGCGGCAATGGATCTCGTGCCTATGCGCGTTCCAGGGTCGTCATCGTCGCGTCTGGGGCGACAGCTACACCGAGCTGTTCTTTCTCGATGAGCCGACAGCGCTCGCCGCCGGCCATCGGCCGTGCTTCCTCTGCCGCCGCGCCGACGCGGAGGCGTTCCGTCGCGCTTTCGCCGCCGGCGGCGGACGAAGCGCGCCGGAGATGGACGTCGTTCTCCACCGCGAGCGGCTTGCCGACCTTCCGGGCGGCGCCGTCGAACGTCCGATCGCCGAACTACCCGACGGCGCGATGATCGAGCGGAACGGGCGCCCCTACGCTCTGCGCGGAGAGGCGTTGCTGCCATGGAGCTTCTTCGGTTATGGATCGCCGGAGCCGCGGCCCGTGGCTGAGCGCGTGCGGGCGCTGACTCCGCCGGCGATCGTCGCCGCGCTCATGGCCGGTTATCGCCCGCGCTGGGCGGAGGATCTCGTTTGAAGGTGTCTCGTCCGTTCGCCCGCAGACGGTTCGCGCTCGTCGCGCTCGCCGCCGCTTTGTTTCTCGCCGCCTGCAGCGAGGAACCGCTGGCGCCGATCGATTCGCGCCTGGCGTGCCAACTCGACAGCGTACGGCTCGATCCCGGCGCCGCGGAATCGGCGATCAACGCCTATCGTTCGAGCCGCGGGTTGAAGCCCTTGCGCCTTGATCCGGCGCTGACCGCTATGGCGCAACGCCAGGCTAATGCGATGGTCGCCGGCAACGCGCTGTCGCACAACGTCGGCGGCCCGTTCCAGACGCGACTCGCCGCCGCCGGAATCGTCACGACGGAGGCAGGCGAGAACCTCGGCGCGGGCTACTATTCGCTGGACGAGGCGATGGCCGGTTGGCGCGGTTCGGCCGAGCACGACGCCAACCTGCGCATGGCTGGCTTCACCCGCATGGGCGTAGCAATCGCCAAGAGCCCGAGCACACATTACGGCGTCTATTGGGCGCTGGAGCTCGCCGCCGATCAGCAGCGGCTGTCGGACGCTTTGCACGCGAGTCAGTGAGGCGAACGTCGCCTTGACGCGACGCCGCGCTTGCGGATTTCATGACCGCCGCGCCGCGACGGAATGAGCGGGCGCGCGGGAACGCCAAAGGGAGGACATGATGATCCGCCGCTTGACGTTGGTGGCCGCGGCTGCCGTCGCCTTTTCGTCAGCGGCCTTCGCCGCCGACGTAGCAGGCGAGTGGAAGCGCGACGACGGCAAGGCTAAGGTACGCTTCGCCGCTTGCGGCGGCGCCGCCGTCTGCGGGTCGATCACCTGGTTGCGTGACGCCGACAGCCCGGCCAAAGTCGGCCAGCAAGTGTTCTTCGACATGAAGCCGAATGGCGAGGGGACGTGGGCCGGCACGGCGTTCAATCCCGACGACGGGCGTACGTACACCGGCAAGATGACGCTGGCGGCCGATCATCTGACGACCGCCGGCTGCGTCTTCGGCGGGCTCATCTGCAAGACGGTCGAGTGGACGCGCACGCGATGACGCGCGCCGTCCTCGCCGGCTTCGGGCTCGCAGCTCTGGCGGCGTCGCCCGCGCTGGCGCTCGACTGTCAACGCGCGTCGAGCGCGAGCGAAAAGGCGATCTGCGCCGATCCGGCGGCGCTCGCCGCCGACGGCGATCTCGGCAAGGCCTTCGCCGCGCTGCACGCCTCGCTCGACTCGAAAGCCAAGTCGCAGCTCGCCGCCGCCGAGGTCGCCTGGCTCGCGCTGAGCGACTCGAACTGCGCCGATGAGAAAGGCGCGGCGCTCGGCGCCTGCCTCGCGCGCGAGACCCGCGCGCGCATCGTCTTCCTGTCTGGCGCCCCTGACGTGGGCCCCGGCGCGCCGGGCCGCCTCGCGCCGGTCTTCCGCATGCAGAAAGGCGGCAAGGGCCGCACCGACGTCGACGTGCAATTGCTGAAATTCGTCGACGCCGCGACGCCGGCCGAGCGCGCGTTCAACGCCGCGGTCGACCATTTGACGAGCGATCTCGAAAATCCGGGCAAGGACGATCCGCTCGCCGACCAATGGTCCTACACGTGGTCGATGCGTCTCGCTTACGCGTCGTCGAAGCTGATCTCGGCCCACGCCGACGGCGACTCGTTCATGGGCGGCGCCCACCCCAATTCCTACTCCGTCAACATCAACGTCGACGTCGCGCGCGGCCGCGAGGCGACGTTTGCCGACATGCTCGACAAGCCAGCGGCGGATAAGATCTTCGCGCTGTGCCTGAAACAGGTGCGCGACGAGAAAACGGCGCGAGAAGGGTCGGCCGACGACGATTCCGACGCGGCGAAGACGCTCGCCGACAGCGTCGCCGAGGCGACCGGCAATCTCAAGGCGTGGAGCTTCGGCGCCGACGCGGCGACAATCTCTTACGATCCGTATGCGGTCGGCGCCTATGCCGAAGGCGCATTCTCCTGCAGCGCGCCCTACGCGACGTTGCGGCCGCTGGCGCGCGCCGATTTCCCGCTGCCGTGAGCGACGAAGGTCAGGCGCTGCGCAGCGTCGCGACGCGTGAACCCGGTTCGAAGCGCGCCGCCAGCCGCCTGACCAGTGGTTCGAGCGACGGCGGAAAGCGGAACTGGTTGCGGCCGGCCGCCTTGGCCTCGTAAAGCGCGCGATCGGCGAGCCCATAAAGGCGGTCGAAGCCGTCGCCGTTCTCGCGCAACGCGACGCCGGCCGAGACCGTCACCCGCAAGGTGACGTCGCCGATGAGGATCGGCGTCGCGCGCAGACGGTCGCGGAAAGCGAGCAGGCGCTCGACCACCTCTTCGAGCGAGGCGCGCGACGCCAGTAGCGCGAATTCCTCGCCGCCGACCCGCGCCACGAGGCCGACGCCGCCGAGTTCTTCCTGCATCATCCGGCCGACCGTGCGCAACGCGGCGTCGCCGACAAGATGGCCATAGGCGTCATTGACCGACTTGAAATGGTCGACGTCGAAGATCGCCAGCGCCAGCACTTCGGCGAGCGAGGATTCCGCGTCCTCGATCAGCGCCCGGCGGTTGGAGAGGCCAGTCAGGGAGTCGATGCGGCCCAGTTCGTCAGCCAGTTCCTTGGCGCGAAACAGCTCGAGATGGCTGTGGCCGATCGAGTAGGCGATCGGCGCCGCGACGACCATGCAGATGGCCGCGGTGATCGACCACGACAAGAAACATCGCGGCCAGTCGATGAAGAAGGCGAGCTGGTTGACGACGTCGAGGGCGAGCGCGACCGCCAGCGCGAACGCTGTGACGAGCGCCACGAAGCGCACAAGCTCACGGTCGTTGCGGATCGTCGGCCGCATGACGTCTGCCAAGAGTCTCATAGACGCGACTCCGCTCGGCTCTCGTACGACCGGCGCATATCTAGCGATAGCGCTTAACCGCTAATGGCGGTTTAATCGAATTGTCACAAATCGCGCCGCTTTGCGCTTGCGCTGGCGGCGTCGTTACTGCGCCGCCTTGACATGGGGGAATGCGACTTCGACCAGCGTCCCCTGCTGCTTGCGGCTCTTGATCGAGAAGTCGGCGTGGTTGGCCTCGGCGAGCGCCTTGGTCAGCGGCAGACCGAGGCCGGCGCCGCCGGCGCGCTGGGCCGCGTCGCCGACTTGACGGAACGGCTCGAGCGCAGCGGCGATCTCACCCTCGTTCATGCCGACGCCGGTGTCGCGCACGCGGATGACGGCGGCGCCGGCCTCGTCGAGCGCAGTCGAAACGATCACCTGTCCGCCTGGTTCATTGAACTTCACCGCATTGGAAAGCAGGTTGAGCAGGATCTGGCGCAGCGCGCGTTCGTCGGCCATCACCGGCGGCAGGCGCTCCAACAGCGACAGGCGCATGATGATACGCTCCTGCGCCGCCTGCGGCTGCATCAACGACACGCATTCGCGCACGACGCGGTTGGCGTCGACCGGCGCGAACTCGAGCTCCAGCTTGCCCGCCTCGATCCTGGCGAGATCGAGCAGGTCGTTGGCGAGGCTCATGACGTGCCGCGCCGAAGCGTGAATGTCGCGGACGTAGTCCTTGTAGCGGTCGTTGCCGATCGGTCCGAACCGCTCCTCCATCATCACTTCAGCGAAGCCGAGAATCGCATGCAGCGGGGTGCGCACCTCGTGACTGACGCGGGCGAGGAATTCGGTTTTGCGCGCGTCGGCCTGCAGGGCGGCGTCGCGCGCCGTCTCCAACGCGCGCTCGGTCGCCTTCGACGGTCCGAGATCGCGCAACGCTGCGCAATAGCGAGGCGGCGCGCCGGCGGAGACGAAACGCGCCAGGCTCAGCGCGAGCGCGAGCGTCTGTCCGCGCCGGTCACGGCCGGAGAGTTCCTCGCCGCCGCGCGGCGACGGCTCTTCGCGCCGCATGCGCTCGAAGCGCGCCGCCGCCTCGCTCTGGCTTTGTGGCGCGAACAGGGTGAGGAAGCTTTCGCCCGCCACTTCCTTGCCGTCGTAGCCGAACAAGGCCTCGGCGCCGCGGCTCATGGCGAGGACGCGCCCCGACTCGTCGAGCGTAATGACGCCGTCGGCGGCCGAATCGAGCAGCGCCCTGAGATCGCGCGCCTCGCGCTCGAGATTGCGCAGCCGCTCCTGATATTCGACCTCGCGCGAGCGGCGCAGCGACAGCAGCGTCGCCGGCGCGCCGTCCCATTCGATCGCTTCGGCCAGCGCATCGATGGCGATCAGTTCGCCGCCCGCCGCGACCAGAGGGATGGCGCCGCCTTCGACCGACTCGGCGAGGGTCTGCGCGTCGCGGCCGCGGAACATGCGCTTGAGGCCGTCGGCGGCGCGGAACTCGGCAAGGTCGCGGTAGCCAACGAGCTCGAGCAGCGTGTGGTTGAGGTAGAGCGGCTCGCCGCCGCGCAACACCATCGCGCCGATCGGCAGCAAGTCGAGCAGCGCTTCCGCATTGGCGCCGGCGACCCCCGAGGCGAGTGTCGGCGGCTCGACGGCGGGCGGCGGAGCAAGGTCGAGGAGGTCGCGCGGCGCCCCGTCGTCGCCGTGGCTCGGCAGGCGTGCGCCGAGCGCGCGGGCAATTTCGCGGAAGGCGTCGCGTTCGTGGCTGGAGAGTTCGACGTTGTCGTCGCCGCCGCGACGCGGTTCGTCGGCGGCGGGGAGCGGCGGCATCGCGCCGGGGCGGATCGGCACGACATTGGCCGCCGCAGGCGGCGCGGCCGGACGCAACAGAACGATTTCGGCGCTGCGCTCGGCCGACGGCGTCGGGCGGGCGGGCGGCGCGGGCGGGGGCGGCGCAACGTCCTGTGGGGCCTTAAGCGACGGTTCAGGCGCGGCTTCGGCTGGCGGCGACTGGGCCGGCGATTCGGCGGGCGGCGCGCTAGGCTCGCCCGGCGCGGCTTGATCGGCGAACAGCCCAAACCCGCGCCAGCCGGCGAAACGGCGGTCGCGATCGAATTCCGGCGCGCCCGACATCAACGCGACGCGCGCGCGGTCCCCTTCGCCCCAGCTCATCGGCAGCGCGGCGAAGGTGCGGCGCGCCGCCAGCGCTTCCGCAAGCTTGCCGTCGCGATCGAAACCGGCGCGGGCGCTGAATTTCGCCAGCGTTTCGCCGGCTAGCGGCGCATGGTCGCCGAAGGCGGCCGCCAACGCCGAGTCGACGGGACCGAAACGCTCTTCGCCGTCGAGACGCCAGAGGAAGCGCCGCGGCGGCGGCGCGCGAAGCGGCTCGGGCGGCGGCTCGGGCGCGGCGGCGCGGATTTCGTCGGGCCCCGGCGGCGTGGCGAGGACCAGCCGGTCGCCGATCCGTCCGCACAAGAGGGCGAGCGGCAGCGGCCGCCGGCCGAGCCAGAAGCGCAGCGACTCGACCCGCGGCGGACCGGCGGCCGCAGCCTCGACGAGGCCAGTCAATCGTCGCGCGCCCGGGCTCGAAGGCGAAAAGAGATGCGCCCCCAGCGTGGCGAGGTCGGGAGCGGCGAAAAGGGTTAGCGCCGCCGGATTGGCGAACAGAACCCGCGGCGGCCGGCCGGCGGCGAGAATCGTCGCCGCTCCGCGGGCGAGCCGCTCGGCGAACGGCGACCCCGCCAGCAGGGCGGCGGTCTCCTCGGCGGTGGTCACGACTCTGTCGACGTCCATCAGCGATGAGGCGGTTGCGGGCGCTGGCGCGGCGAAAGGCGCGCGGCAAAGGCATGCTTACCAAAAACTTAACGGCTTCGCTCATCTTTCGTGCGCGCCATCCCCCGCCGCCCCGCAAGACGGTTAACGGGTGCTGCGTCGCAAAACTATGTTGCAGTGCAGCAAAAATTGATCTATAAGCGCGCCAACGAAAACCGTCGACGAGAGGACGCCGCAGGCGAGACCGGCCATGACCAGCCCCCCGTTTGAGATTCCCAACGAACTTCGCGACTTCGCCGAACGCAGCGTCGACCAGGCGCGCAAGGCGTTCGAGGGTTTCGTTTCCGTCGCCCAGAAGACGATCGGCGCCGCCGACGACGCCGCCGAGACCGCACAGAAGAACGCCAAGTCGGTTGGCGCGCAGGCGCTGAGCTACACCGAGCAGAACATCAACGCCGCCCTCGATCTCGCCCACAAGCTGGTTCAGGCCAAAGACCCGCAGGAAGCCTTCGCGCTGCAGAGCGAGTTCCTCAAGACCCAGCTCGCCACCCTCCAGGCCCAGGCCAAGGAAATCGGCGTCCTGATCCAGAAGAGCGCGACGCCCGACGCCAAGTGATCGGCGACGCGCCGGCGAAAATTCATTCATCCGCCGCCAATAGGGGAAATCCGAACATGGCGACCGCTCCGAAGAAGACTGCCCTCTCCGCCGCGCCGGCCGAGCCCGCCGCTTCTCCTGCCGAGGTCGTCGCCGCGCCGGCGCCAAGCGCTTCCTCGCCAATGTTCGGCGCGCCCGCCGCGACCCTGACCGAGCTGCAAGATCGGCTGCGCGCCGCGGCTGAAAAAGGCTTGGCCGAGACTCGCTCCGCCTATGTCAAAGCCAAGGTCGCCGCCGGAGAGACCGCCGACGCGCTGGAAACGAGCTGTGCCGCCGCCCGCGCCGGGGTCGTCGCGATCAACGCCAAGGCGCTCGAATCGCTGACCGCCAACGTCGAAGCCAATTTCGACTTCATCAAATCGGCGTTTGGCGTTGCCGGCTTCGCCGACTATGTCGCGCTGCAAAGCGAATTTGCCCGCGCGCGTCTCGACGCCGTCGCCGGCCAAGCCAAGGCGATCGGCGAGCTGGCGCAGAAGACAGCCCTCGATTCGCTCGAGCCGATCAAGGCGCAGGTCGCCAAGAGCTTCAAACTCGCCCTCTGACGCGCCCTCTCGGCGCCGGCCGGGCGCGTCGCGAGCGCCGCCGGCGGGCCGCTATTTGTCGGCTTGCAAGCGCGGGGCTTTGACACTAGTTTCCCGGCCGTCGCCGCCATAGCTCAGTTGGTTAGAGCGCTAGATTGTGGATCTAGAGGTCCCCCGTTCGAGCCGGGGTGGCGGTACCATCCACATCAATGGGATGAGGCCTCCAAAACCCCGCTAGATTACGTGAAACAATCGTGGGGCGCTCCCGGGGCGCTCCGCGAACGAAAGCCATGCCTGGCGGATGACGAATGCGAAGCGCGGCGGCGATCAGCGACAGTCGACGAATCGCTGTGCATGCGATGAGCGCGATCCGCGAAGACGGCGCCAATCCTTCGCTTCTGGGCTGGGGGCCACTAGGTCCGCTCAAAGCGGCGCGTAGCGCGACAATCGGACGCGATTAGTCCCGCATGGCCTTTGAAGTCATTAGATTGTTTCAGCCTCAGTAGGGCGACTACCGGCGGGCAAAGCATCACATAAGGATATGTGCATATGTGATGGGGCGGCGTGGACGGCCCGTGACGCGGCGCGCGGCCGGGCGGGCGAAGGCCCCTCCGGGGGCATCCCGACCACCTGGCCCAAACCGTCGCGACGCCGCAGCACTAAAATTCCGCTTCCCAAATCCCACGGGGATCACTTCAAACCTCAGGGCCCCCGCGCCTGAGCGAGTCGCTTCTCGTAACTCGCGCTCGGGCTTATGATTTTGGCGCGCTTGCTTCGGAGCGTGGTGACGGTGCGTATCTCGGCCATCCTGTCCGACTTAGGTACGCACCGCCTGCCTTTCTTGTGGCGCTTGCGCCGGCGCTCCATCGCCGGCCGACCGCGCGAAGGCCCCTCCCGGCGCCCCCCGACCACGTGGCCGAAGCCGTCGCGACCCGGCGCGACTAATTTTTGCAAAACGAGAAACTTGACGGTTATTAGAGCCGCATCGATTTGCGTTTTTGGCAAAGTCTGATAGACTCACGCCTACGGCGTGCGGCCCTAGAAATGGCCCGATTTCCCGGCGTCGGTCTTACCTCGAGACGAGAGTCGCGCCGTGCAAATGGTCTCAAACGCCTTCGTCGGCAAAGCCAATCCGAGCGACGCGCAGCTTGGCAGCGCCTTCAACGGCATTGCCTCGTCGTTCATGGACGGCGGCCAGCAGCAAATGCGGGCCGCCGCGCTGGCGCAGGCGCAGCGCGAGGCCGTCGGTCGTCAGCAAATGGGCGCCCTTGTTTCCAGTGCGTTCGATCCGCGCGTCATGGCCGCTGCGGCGGCCAACGGCGTCCCGCTCGACCAACTCGCCACGGCGGCGCGCATTCGCGCGGCGACTACCGCGGGCGTCGACTCGCCGCTCAACGCGCAGCTTGCGACGGCGACGAACAACTACGGCTCGACCCCGCTTTCGCAGCAGCGCGCCGAGGCCGCGACCGCCGCGGCCGCAGCCGCCGCGCGCGCCGGCGCGCCGGTCAACTATGTGGGCGCAGACGGAACGCTTATTCACGGGACCGCCGGTGCCGCGCCGGCCGGGGCTCAGCCGCTTGTCGGAACGGACGATCTGAAATCCGCGCTCTTGTCGCATGTCTTCCTGCCGACGCCTGGCGCTCCCGGCGCCCCGTCTACCCCCGCCGCGACAACGACCGAAGACAACTCCCCCGACGATACGCCGGACACGCCTACGCCGGTCAGTAGCGCCTTCAGCGCGCCGCCCGCGGCGATCCCCGCTTCGGCGCCCGCAGCCGCGCCGGCGGCGGACGCCGGCTCATGGTCGCCCCTGCCGACGCTCGGAAGCCTCTTCGGCTCGCCCGCCGCAGCCGCGCCCGCGCTCTCAGCCCCCGCCGCTCCTACGCCGGCCCCGCTCGCCAAGGTCGCGGCGCCGAACGTTCCGGCGCTGTCCGACGATCAGCGGACCTTCGTCGGGCTCGACAAGGGCGACAAGGCGCTGAACTACCAAGTGCTCGGGCCGAACGGCCGCCCGTCTCAGGTCGGGCGCACGACCGATGGCAAAACCGACATGACGACGGGGCAGGCCCTTCCGGCGAACGCGACAATGACGGGCGTCGGCACGAGCGGCGTTACGATCAACACCGGCGACGCGAACACGAACACCTATGGCAAAGACCTCGTCGGGGGCCTGGCGACCGAACACAAGACGATGATGGATGGGACCGAAGCGGCGCAGACGCAGCTTCAGGGTATCCACGCCATGCAAGGCGCGCTCGCCGCGATCCAAGCGCACGGGGGCACGACTGGCTTCGGCGCGCAGCAGTTGACCGACCTGAAGAGCGCGATCAACACCGGCGCGAACATTCTCGGCCTCGATACGCAGTTCAACATCTCGGACCCGGAGTTCCTGACCAAATTCAATCGGCAGATCGCCGGCGCGCAAGCGAAGGCCGTCGGCGGCGCGCGCGTGACGAATTTCGAGCTTCAAAACTACCTCGCCGCAAACCCCGGCCTCGCCATGAGCCCGACAGGCAACCAGCGCTTGCTCGGCATTCAAGCGCAGATCGCGCAGCGCAGCGTCGCGCTCGGGCAAGCCCTACGCGGTTCGGTCGCGAACGCCATATCGCAGGGCGGCCAGCCCGACGCGGGCGCGAATGAGCAGCTTATCCGCGCCTATGACGCCGCGCATCCGATTACCGACCCGATCACGGGCCAGGACTTGACGAAGAACCTCGTCATTCCGGGGATGCAGGACGTTCCGGCCGCGGCGGGCGGCGCGCCCGGTAGCGTTCGCGCCTACACGCCCGGCGTAGGATTCCATTGAAATGGCGCAGACCGTCAACGTCACGGGCTATGGCCCTATCGATTTTCCCGACGAAATGTCGGACGCCGATATCTCACGCGCGATCGAGACGGAACTCCCCAAGAGCGCGCCCCCGCAGGGCTTCCTCGGCAAGGCCGCGGACGTTGCGCAATCGTTCGCCCAGGGCGCCGGCGCCGATGCGGTCTTCGGCGTGCTTGGCGCGCCCGGTGACTTGGCGAGCCTCGCGGATCGCGCGGTTAATGCCGGCGTGCAGAAGGTCGCGGGCCTATTCGGCGCGACGCCGCAGCCATACACGCCGACGGGCAATTACTGGCCCACGTCGGCCGCCCTTCACAGCGCCTTCAACGCCGCAACCGGCGAGCCCGATTACGTTCCGCAGACGACGGCGGGGCGCTATGCCGAGAACGTCGGCGCATTCGTGCCGCAAGCCGTCGCCACCGGCGGGGCCGGCGTCGGGAACATCCTTCGCCAGGCCGTCGCGCCTGCAATCGCCTCGCAAGCGGCCGGCGACGCCACCAAGGGAACGGCGCTCGAGGGACCGGCGCGAATGGGCGCGGCGCTCTTGACCGGCGGCGTCGGGGGCCTGACCACCCTTCCGAACCAAGCCGACTACGCGCTTGCGCGCGTCGCGGGCAACCTCTCTCCCGCCGATCTTCAGGCCGCGCAGGCTTTCATTGCGAACGCCGCGAAGAGCGGAATCGCCGTCACGATCCCGGAGGCGATCGACCACTTGAACAATGGCGCTTCGAACGCCGGCGCAGCGATGCGCCTGTCCGAAATGGTTCCCGAGGGGCAGGCCGTTACGGCGCCCTTCTTCGCGCAGCGAGCCGGCCAGGTGCAGGGCGCGACCGCGAAGGTGCTTGACCAGATCGCGCCGGCCACGACTTCGCCGGCGGCCGTCGGACTCAACGCGCAGACCGCCGCGGCGGGGGGGATCAAAGCCATGGGCGACGCACTCAACGCCGACACGAAGCCCCTCTATGACGCCGCGGCCACGACGCTGCTTCCGACCAACAATTACCTCGCCATCGCGTCGCCGGCTTTTCAGGCGTCGCTCGAGCGGCTTCGCAACGATCCGGTCTTGGGGCCGCAGTACGCGCACCTGCCGAACAACTCGATTGGCGTTATCGACGCGGTCACGAAGGACATGATGGCGCAAGGGCAGGTCGCGACGAACTCGGCCGCTGCGGGCTTCAACCCGGAGAAGGGCAAGATCCTGACGCAGGACGCCGCCACCGCGCGCCTTGTCGCGGCGCGCACCGACCCGGCCTACGCGCAAGCGCTGGCGACGCAGCAGGACGTGCGTGGGAACGTGATTGACCCGCTGAAGAATACGAGCGCAGGCGCTATCGCCAACTCGCCGAGCATTCCGGCGCAGACGGCCGCGCTCTTCCCGTCGAATCCGGTCGAAGGCTTGCCTGCCGAGACGGTCGCGACGCTGAAGTTGCTCGAGAGCCAAATCCCCGGCTCGGCCGCCGCGCTCGTGCGCCAGCATCTTGCGAATCAGGCCGGCGAGAGTTTGCAGGCCAACGCGACCGGGCCGAACGCGAACGGCGGCGCGAAGTTCGCGGCGGCCGTCGCCGGCAATCCGCTTCAGGACGCGAACTTGACCGCGGGATTGAACGCATTGCCGAACGGCGCGACCGCCGCGCCCGCCGTGTCGAACTTGCTCGACATTCTGCGCGCCACGGGGCGCCGCCAGGGGCTCGGTTCGCTCACGGCGCCGAACGCGATGGCGCTCACGGACCTCGGCAAGACGGGCGTGGCCGGCAACATCGGCCAGTCGATCCTCGACGCGAGCCCGACGAAATTCTCGACTGGCGTAGCGGACGCGATCGCTCGCGCTCGAATCGGCTCTCGCGCGGGCGACCTTGCGCAAGTGCTTCTAGGAACAGACCCGGCCTCGAGCTTCGCGAGAATCCAAGCGGCGAAAGACTCTATCCCGACCATCGGGAGCGTTTTCGCTAAGGGCGCAGGCCTAGCCGATGCGTCGCAGAATTAGGCGGCCGGCCTCGGCTTCGACCCCAAGCCCGCGCCCGCCGGCCGATGGCGCCCCCGGGCTTCAACTCGGCGCCGCGTTCGCAGAAACCCCAAACATGGCCCTGGCGTCGGCGCTGGCCGACGCCTGCAAAATGCGGCTGGACGAAGAGTGGCGCAAAGCCAAGCTGGCCGCCTCGGATTGAGCCGGCGGCGCAGTGCAGGCGCGACCGCTGGCGGCCCTTCGCGCCTCCGGCCGCTACCACCGTGGCTCGGCGGCGCGATTGCGGCCCTTGGGCTTCCTGGCTCGGCGGCACGTCGAGTTGGCGCGATATCTCTTGCCCGCTTGGACTCAGCCGCCCCGTCGGAACTTCGCCACAAGGCTTGCCATGTCGAACGGGGCTGCGGCTTCACCCGGCGCCTGCTTTGCCATCGCGCGCAGCCGCCGCTTCGCGGGATCAAAGAAGTGCGGCGGCTATCGGCAGGGCCATGCTTCTTGCAGGGCAATCATCGCCCCCGCCGCGCCCGGCTCTTGCCAAAGCTCCGGGTGTTTCTGCGCCCAATTCCTAAATACTTGCGCCCGCGCGCCATAATTACCGCTACCGCAAGTGGCCAATTTGAGTAGGTTTTCTGTTCTCTCTCCATATTTAGATAACAATAGGCCGTTCATCGCCATAATATCTCCAGCGCCGCCAACTTGGCCAAGACAATAATACCACATTGCAGACCCTTGTGGTGAATTGCACCTCTCGAGTAAATCTTGGATGCTGTCGCCTATGGCGGCCGTCGAGCAGCATGTTACCGCCAAAGTGGCGGCAAACCCAAAGGCAAATCTGTGCATGTTCGCTCCCCCAGTGGAAGGGGCCATTTGTTTTGCGGCCGCGGCCCGGCGGCGCCTCGCCGCTTGGGCCGCGGCAAGACCCGTTCCACTAATCGACCTTGCCGACAACCTTGTATTCGGCGAGCGCGACCCGAATCGGCCCCATGTCGCCGTCGTTCGGGCTGATCCAATAGCCGCTATGGTGCAGCAGCGTCATAAATTCCGACCCGTCGCGCGGATCGTCGGAATTCAGGAAGGCAATGCGATAATACCCGCCTTCCTCGAGAGGCGCGCAGTCCGGCGCCGGCGAATCGATCGGTATCCCGCTGGCCTGTCCCCCCGACTGGCCAGCGAAGGCGCAACCATCGTCTGAAAATTGCTTTTCCAAGTTATTATCCCCCACGCCTGGGTAATCAGGCAAAACAACTATGCGCTACAAATCTAGAAAACGACACAATTATTATATCTAGTCGGTAATTTCGTTTAGTCAATTTGTAATTGGCGCATCTATAGTTTCTATTGTTTCGATTGTCCTTTGAAATACTTGACTCTTTTCCCGCCCATTTAAGGCGACAACGCAAGACACGGCGCGACTGGCCTTTGGAATGCGCTCGAGCATTTAGTCCGGCCGGCGCCTTTCCGCTCGGTCGGCCTTCCCGAATCGACGGGCGACCCCTTTGAGTCGGCTTGACCTATGGGCGCGCCGCGCGCAGCAATGGCCGGAGGATACGCGTATGTTGGCTTTGGTCCTGCGGTGCGTGGCAGTCGGCTTGGTCGGCGCGATGCTGTACGGCGCGATCGTAGCGCCCTGGGGCATTGCCGCTCGCGATATCGCCCGGCGGCAGGAAATGGCCCTCTATTCCGCGAAGATGAAGGCCGAGAGCATGGCGCAGCCGAAGCCCCCGGTCGCGCGAACAATCATCCTCGGCGAACCTGGCAAGCCGCAGCGCATCGCGCCCCCATAGCCCGCGCGCCTCCGGGGCGTAGCCGCTCTGAGGCAGCCTTCTTGCCCGGCGGGCGATCGGATCGGAATGGTTGTCGACGCGGCGACGTGCGAAATCTTCGCCTCAATTGTTGCGCGCATATCTTTCCGGCGCTTCGCCGTGGCGCGTGCGCGGCGAACACTGCGCGAGGCGAACTGCCAATTTCGCCGAAGAGCCGTTAAAAACTATCGCTCCCGCAATCCCGGCGCTTAAACCAAGTCATCCGGCTGAAGGTCGGGGTCTGCGCGGCGGCGCTCCGCGGAGGCTCGAGCGGCGCGGTGCTCTCTCTTCTCCGCCAGGTAAGCCGCGCGGAGGATGCATCGTCGTTCGTCCGTCGCGCGCGTTGAATCCAACTCCGCCTTTCTATTTCGCGCCGTCGCGGGCCTCTCCTTTTGTTTTCGCGCGGGCGCGAGCGTCCCGTTCAATTCCGCGCTCACACGCGCGCCGGGTCGGCGGTGCGCAGGGCACCGCCTATTGACGGAAAACTTGCGGTGCGAGTTTGCGACCCGGCTCACTTCGAACGGCGCGCCGCATGTCGCGCACTCGCTAACCCAAACATCAATCTCGACGGGGCGCCCGTCGGCGCAATCGTGCGGGCGGCGCCCAACGTGCCGGTAGTGCTGCCCATCGTAGTCGTAGCTCCGGCTCGACCCTTGGGGGCCTCCGCTCTTTTCAAAAACACGTCTAGGCATCGTTCGACCCCTTCAAGAAATCCGTTTCCGACGGGGGCGGGGAGCTATGCCGAGGATTATCGGCGCGAGCGTTCCGCCCAAGAGGCCATAGCCTCACAGGGTCGCCCCCGGCGCGCGGAAATGAGGCGGCGCGGGCGAGTTCACGGGCCATGCCGCCCAAGAGGAAAACCCGTGACGTGATCTCGGCGCGCAGCGCGCGGGGCGACTTCTTGGCTCGGCGCATTGATCGGACCTTTCGGGCGTCTGTTTCCGGCGGGGCCGGCTATCGAGGTCAACTTTTCGGCGGCGCGTCGATCGGGCCTTTCAGACATCTGTTTCCGAGGGGGCTTTCCTTTTTCTCAGAATCCAAGAGCGGGTCTGACGGGAACGGCCCCTTAAGAGAGGGGCCTTTTCCCGTCACTAAGACCAAACCCCCTTCGCAGAATTCCGTCAGTTTCCGTCAGTCACGTTCGCCACCCTGAATCGTCTAGAATCCGGGGCTTTCCATGCGCGGGCCTCTTTTCCGTCATTTCCCGGCGGTCCCGTCACAAGGGGCTAAAGTCGACCTTGCGAATACTCACTGACGGAATCTGTAATCAGGTCAGCGCGCCTGTAAACGATAGGAGCCTTTGCGACCCGCCTTTTAGAAACCGTCATTTTCCGTCACGCCCGTCAATCGCCGGTAACTATCGGGCCTTACGTCGCTTTTCTCGATCCAGGCTTTTTCCGTCAAACTCCGTCGCATGGCGTTTCGCGTATTCCTATGCCGCCCACGCTTTCCGCCGACGGGAATTCGCGCATCCGCTTCAGCGTTCCATTGTGCGCCGGTGACGAGCGGGTTCTGGTCGGCATCGTCCCCTGCAATGAGCTTTTCCTGCGCGCCCTCGAAAGCCTCGAAATATTCGACCTCGGCCTTTGTCAGGCGCGCGTGGGAGGCGTTTGCGGCGCCGACAAGCGCGATTGCAGACGTGACCGGCAAACCTTTGGCGCTGTTGCCGAGGAACACGGTTTCGATCGTGAAGTGCAGCACTTTCGACGTTTCCATGTCCCGTTGCTTCGTCGCGTTTATCTTGCCCCCCTCGATTTCAATTTCAGTATCGACGGCCGCGCGAAGAGACGAATGCCCGCGGGCGCCGCGGGACGCGTCTTTGCCCGCGTGGTGCACAAGCGCAACCGCAGCGCCGGTCGCGCTCCGTATTTGATCGCAACGCTTGACGAACGCCGTCATGTCCGCGGCGTCGTTTTCGTTTGCGCCGGCCATGGCGCGCGAAAGTGTGTCGATCACGACAAAGGCGCAGCGTGCGCCTGTTTCCTGCTCTAGTTGCTTCGCGGCCTTAACGATTCTCTGAACGCCCGCGCTCGCTGTGAGATCGATATCCGCGGCCATAATCGCCAGTGGGGCGCCGTCCGGCAGGGCGAGCTTGCGGCGCAGCGCGGCGACGCGCCGCCTGATGCCCTTGCCGCCTTCAAGGGCGATGTAGAGCACAGGCCCTCGCGCCGTCGCGCATCCCGCCCATTCCGAGCCCGCGACGATGGCGGCGCAGGCAGAGAGGATCACAAGAGTCTTCCCCGCACCCGACGGGCCGTACCAAACAGACAGCCCTCCGGCGTCAAGCCAGCCCTCAATCAAAGCTTCGCCCGCGTCTTCCATCGCGAGTGCGTCGGCTTCATCCGCCAGGAAATACGGCCTGGCGCGCGCCGGCTCTTCGCTCGCAGTTGCTTGGGCTTCCCCGCCCTCGACAGCCTCAAACGCATTCCCGACCGCAGCGCAGCCGATCGGGTTTTGGCGCGAGTGGACAAGCGACAGGACCTCCGGGAGCAGGTCTTCGTCCCACGGGGGCGAGTTCCGAGAATCCCAGTGCTCGCTCATAAGCGCTGCGGCGGTCGCCGGCAGGCAGCCGATATCCATGAGTCTATGCGCCAAGGGGTGCGTGACCTTGCGCCCCCCCGCCCCGTCGACCGCTTCGGGCGCGCTGCGCAGGATATCGATCGCCTGTGCGATGGCGGCCGGGGTGTCGGCCTCGCCGATCACGCGGAGCTCGCCCTTTTCGTTCTCGGCGCTGCGCGGGCGCTTGCTGCGGACCGCCTCGAGCAATTTCGCGGGGCAGTCCGCGATCTCAACGTCGGCGGGCGACAAGCCTTTCAGCCAGGCCCATGACCCGCCATCTTTCAAAGAGCCCGGCGCCACGACGTAGCCGCGCTCGCCTCTCACGTCGACACAAGGCGCCAGCGTGCTTTGACTGCTCGCGACATGAACGCCGGCCGGCACGCGAAGGTAAAGGTGAATGCCGCCGTTGGCCGTGGTGGCCGCAACGGTGTGCGGGAGCTTGCCGTAGCTGGCCTCGAGCCCTCGCCAGCGCTGCTTAACGTCGCCTTCCTTCTTGTCGATATCCACCACGATCAGCCCTTCGCCGGTCATGATCGCAATATTCGCGTCGGAGGGGCCCCCGAGCGCATCGGAAAAGAGCTTCCCGACAATCACGGGATCGCTGCTTGCGCGGTCGAAGGGCAGTTTCGGGCGCTTGGAATTCGTGACAAGAGGGAGGACGCGAAGGCTTTGATTTGCGAGCGCGATCGCCATCGCGCGACGGTCTGAATTTTGGGGGCGATCAAGCATGGTCGCCCCCTTTCTCGTCCGACATGACGCTTTCGGTAGGCCTCATAAACCGTGCGCGGCTGGGCGAGCAGTCGTTGCGCCCTCGGCAACTCCGCCGATCGCTTTCGACCGCGCGTCTCCGATCGCCGAAGCGGCGCCGGTCGCGCGGATCATCTTGATATTTGGAGGGCGGCTCCGGCGAGGCGTAGCCGCGAGGGCAGGGCTCCCGCGGCATGATCAGGCCCCCTCGCCGGAATGGACGGCACCGGGATCAGAGGTAGACTTGCGCCGATCGCGCAGCGCAAAAGCGAGCAAATCGCCACGCGAGTAGGCGACGCGCCGGCCGATCTTCAGGAAAGGCGGCCCTTCACCGCGCACACGCATCCCTTCAAGGGTCGATATTGCAAGCGTGGTGATCTTCGCCGCATCGGCGGTTGTTACGAGTTCGTCGTCGCGATTCATAGGATGACTCCCGAGAGCCCGGGGAGGCTCAGCGGCCGTGTCATCCCACGGGTTAGGTAAAGGCGAAGTCGTGCATCCCGGCGAGCCGAGAAAGTTGCGGCATTAGGTAGCAAGCTCACCTGAGCGACTTTCTAGACATTGTTGCCGTCACTCAACGGGTCCGTTGGGCAATTTGTGACGCTGCTTAAAAATTGATGTGAAACCGCCCAGTGCTAACATCACGCCGCGTAACTTGCGGGAGGGCGACATGAGAAACGGCCTCTACAAAGTGACGTTTCAGACCCCGCTTGGGTCCGGTGCTGGCGTCGTTGTCCTGAATGACGGACGGTTGCTCGGCGGGGACTCTTCCATCAGCTACGTCGGGAGTTATCGGCAAGATGGACACACATTCTCCGCCTTGGTCGATACGACGATGCACACAAGTGTCCCCGGCATGTTCAATGTCTTAGGAACGCCGAACGCCAAAGTTTCGCTGTCGGGGACTGTCTCTAACGATCATGCGGAGATGACGGGAAACACGCTAAATGCGCCCAGCGCCGTGCTTCAGGCGACACTAGAGTTTCTGACCGCTTGACGCCGTGTTTTGCTCGGCGCTCGCCTTGTTCACGCGCGCCGCTCGCCGATCGGGAACACGTTTGAAGCCTTCTCGCCTTGCGGCGCGCGGTCCATGGCGGCCGATATCGTCGCGCCGATCGTGTCGACCGCGCGCCGCATGGGGTCGGCGTCCAGGTGAGCATAGCGGGCCGTTGTCGAGCTCTGCGCATGGCCGAGAAGCTTGCCGATGATCGGCAGGCCAAGGGACGCGCCGGCGCCGAAGCTCGCAAAGGTGTGGCGAAGATCATGAATTCGTAAGCCGTCAAGACCGGCGGCCTTGGTTACGGCCGCCCACGGCTTCTTCAGGTCCCTGCGGGGCGCGCCGTCGTTCGCGCCAGCGATTATGAAGGGATTGCTTTTGACGCGCGATAGGCTCGCCAAGATCGCGAGCGCAGCGGCCGACAGATAGACAGGCTTCTTCCCGGTCTTGCTGTCGGGCAGAAAGATCACGCCGCGCTCAAAATCGACGTATTCCCACTTCGCATTCAAGATTTCGCGGAGACGCGCGCCGGTCAGCATAAGGAGACGAATTGCAGCGACCGCGAAGGGGTCCATCTTTGTCCGCCGGGCTTCGGGTTTGGCGGCATGATTCGCCTTTGGTTTTGCTTCGTCGACAGCGTACTCGAGGCCGACAGTCTCGCCGGTGCGGAGCGCCTCGCCAAGCCGCGTCAACTCGTCAGTCGTCAGAAACCGCTCGCGCGCCTTCTCGGGAAATCTCTCGACGCCGCGCACGGGATTGTGCCCTTTGGTGCAATACCCGGACTTGCCGGCCCACGAATAGAGCGCGCTCAGGATCGCGAGCGTCCTGTTTGCCTGCACAGGCCGATCATTCATCGACGAATGCAGGCGCGCGACCTCGTGCTCTGTCACTTGGTCAAGCTTCATCGTCCCGAATTTCGGCTTTACGATGCGCTCGAGCGCGTCGCGAACCCATGCGGCCGTGGACGCTTTGCGCTTGGCTTCGACGTGTTCAGTCAGGAAGGCTTCAATCGCGACGGACATCGAAGCCGCGCGGCGCTTGCGAGCCTTTTCGGCGGCCGGGTCGTTTCCATGAGCGACTAAGCCAAGCGTTTTCTTGGCTTCCTTGCGCGCGTCGTCGGGCGTCATTTCGCCCACGCGGCCAATTGTCACGCGCTTCGTGGGCGCCCCGCGCCCGTGGCCGGCCTTGTATTCGACCACGTAGGATTTCCCGCCGGTTTTGCGAACGCGCACGGCGAAGCCGAGGTCATCCTTATCGAAGATAGTGCGGTCGGTTGCCTCAGGCTTTAGCGAGTCGACCAAGCGCTTGGTGATTTTGGCTTTCATGGCTTGGGGCGCTCCCGGGGCGTAACCGAAAAGCAAACCGCTAGCGGCTCGCGCGCACACTATGGCGCTCAGACCCCAGGAAAAGCAAGGGAAAGAATAGGACCAGCGTACACGGGAGTACTGGCGAAAGCTGCGGCCACATGATTGTGGATCTAGAGGTCCCCCGTTCGAGCCGGGGTGGCGGTACCATTCTCTCCTGCATGGCTGAGGCGAAGCGAGGCGCTCGCCGTTAGCGCTCGGTCATCGCCTCCGACATCGTTTTGGCGAGCGGCGACAGCAGATAATCGATCACTCGCCGGCTCTCGGTCTTGATATCGACCGACGCCGTCATGCCCGGCGTCAGAGGGATCGTCGCGCCGTCGACGCGCACAGCCGTTTCGTCGATCGCCACCGTCACCGGAAAGACGAAGCTCTGCGCCTGGCCGGGCGCCGCCGACTCGGGCGCGTTGCCGGGCGTGGTGGCGTTGGCGAGCGAACGCTTCGCCTGCTGCTCGTCGACCGCCGCCGCGGCGATGGCGACGACCTTGCCGTGCAGCGCGCCGAAGCGGGTGAACGGGAAAGCGTCGAGCTTGACCGCGACCTCCTGGCCGACGCGGACGAAGCCAATATCCATGTTGGCGACCAGCGCCTCGACTTGCAGCGCGCCGTCGGTCGGCGTCACCGTCGCCAATTGCTGGCCGGCGCCGACGACCTGGCCGAAGGTCGTCACCGACAATTGCTGCACAATGCCGTCGATCGGCGCGTAGAGATTGGTGTTCGCGAGGCGCGCGGTCGCCTTGGCGAGCGCCTGGCGCGCCTCGTCGGCCTTGCGCGACGCATCCTCCGCCTTGTTCTCGTTCTCGGCGATGAACTGCGACAGCGTCTTGGTCTTCTCGCTCTGCAGTTCGCCGATCGCGGCGTCGGTTTCGATCAACTGACCCTGGTCGGAGGCGAGCGAGGACTGGGAGCGCTGCTGCTCTTCCTTGGCGTCGTAGAGGTTGATCTTGGTGCCGACCCTGAGGTCGATCGCCTGCTGGCGAGTGGCGACGCGCTCGGTCAGCGTGTCGATCAGCGCCGTCTGGTAGGCGATGCTCATCTGCAGCCGCTGCAGCGTCGCCTGCTTGGAGGCGATCTGCTTGTCGATTGCGCGCAATGTGTCCGCGAGCTGGCTCAAGTCGGCCGACAGCACCGCTTCTTCGCGCGCCCGCACGTTGTCCGGCAGCGGCTCGCCGCCGTCGAATTTGCCACGCAGCGAGGCGGCGCCCTGGCTCGCGTCGGCCGACGGGGTCGCCTTCTCGCGCGCCTGCGCGCCGTCTGAAGGCGGCTCACCCCAGTCGATCTTGCCTTGCGGATTGGCGGCGAGCGCTTCGAGCGCCGGCAAGGGCCCGCCGTCCTCGGCCGCTTGCCGTTGCGCGGCGCGCGCCGCATTGATCGCCGACTGGCGCCGCGCGACCTCGCCCAAACCCGCCTGCAGCGCCTCGCGCGCCTCGCGCTCGTCGGCGGCGGCTTCGGCGGGGTCGAATTCGAGCAGCAGGTCGCCGGCCTTGACCAACTGGCCGTTGTCCACCCGGATGGCGGCGACCTTGCCGGGATCGAGCGCCTGGATGACCTTGACCCGCCCGGTCGGCTCGAGCTTGCCCGGGGCGACCGCATTGACGTCGAGGCGGCCGAAGAACGACCAGGCGAACGCCGCCGCGAAGACGGCGCAGATCGTCAGCATCGTCCAAACCGGCAGCGGCGAGGGCGGCGTTTCGAGGATCTCCAGCGCCGCCGGCAGGAACTCGCGATTGCGGCGCGACAGGGTCGGAACTGCGCCGCGGTTGCGCACGCTTCTCATCTCAGGCTCCGCTCGGGCTCGGACTGCAATGCCCACAGCCGCGCGTAGAGGCCGCCCTGGCGGGCGAGAAGCTGCTCGTGCGTGCCGACCTCGACGATCTCGCCGGCGCGCATGCCGACGATGCGGTCGCAGTCGCGCACCGCGGCGAGGCGGTGGGCGATGATGATCACCGTGCGGCCGCGCACGATCGCGCGCATGTTGCGCTGAATGACGCGCTCGCTCTCGTAGTCGAGCGCCGAAGTCGCCTCGTCGAGGATGAGGATGCGCGGATTCGTCACCAGCGCACGGGCGATGGCGATGCGCTGGCGCTGGCCGCCCGACAGGTTGGCGCCGCGCTCCTCGATGATCGTGTCGTAGCCTTGCGGCAGCTGGGAGATGAATTCTTCGGCGCCGGCGAGTCGCGCCGCCTGCATCACCAGCGCCCGCGGCGCGGCGGGATCGGCCAGCGCGATGTTCTCGTGGATCGAGCGGTTGAACAGCACGTTCTCTTGCAGCACGACGCCGATCTGACGGCGCAGCCAGGCTGGGTCGAGCTGGGCGACATCGACGCCGTCAAGCAGCACCTGGCCGGCGTGCGGACTGTAGAGGCGCTGGATCGCCTTGGTCAGCGTCGATTTGCCCGAGCCCGACGCACCGACGACGCCGATCACTTCGCCCGGCGCGATCGCCACCGAGACGTTGCGCAGCACATCGGGCGAATCGAGGCGGTAGCGCAGCGAGACGCCGCGCAGCTCGATCGCACCGGCGGGCGGGGGCAGGGTGAGCAGATTGCGCGGGACCGGCTCGGGCGCTGCGTTGAGAATGTCGCCCAGCCGCGCCACCGACACCTGCACCTGCTGGAAATCCTGCCACAGCTGCGACAGGCGCAGGATCGGCTGCACCACCTGGCCGGCGATCATGTTGAAGGCGATCAGCTCGCCGATCGTCATCCCGCCCTCGATCACCGACTCGGCGCCGAACAGCAGGATCAACGCGGTCGTCGCCTTGCTGGCGTATTGGATCAGGTTCTGACCGAGCGAGCCGAGCACGCCGGCGTCGAACGACGCGCGGACATAGGTGGCGAGCCGTTCCTCCCATTGCGCCTGCATCATCGGTTCGACGCTCGCCGCCTTCAGCGTTTGCGCGCCGACGATCGACTCGACCAGGAACTGCTGCGAGCGCGCGCCGGCGTCGAACTTCTCGTTGATCCGCTCGCGCAGCGGCGGCCGGATCAGCACGGCGACGATGACATAAACGGGAATCGAGGCGAGCACGACCAGCGTCAGCTTGGCCGAATAGAGGAACATCACGGCGAAGAACACCACCGTGAAGACGAGGTCGAGCAGCGAAGTCAGACCTTGGCCGGTCAGGAAGCTGCGGATCGTCTCGAGCTCGCGCACCCTGGCCACCGTCTGGCCGGCGGCGCGCGTCTCGAAATAGGCGAGCGGCAGGCGGAAGAGATGATGGAACAGCCGCCGGCCGAGTTCGACGTCGATGCGGTTCGTGGTGTGACTGAGGGTGTAGGAGCGCAGGAACTGCAGCAGCGTATCGAACAGGCCGACGACCAGCATGCCGACGACGATGACCGTCAGCGTCGCGTAGCTCTTGTGCACCAGCGCCTTGTCGACGATGAGCTGAAAGAAGATCGGCGTCACCAGCGCGAACGCCTGGACGAACAGCGAGGCGATCAGGACCTCGGCGAGCGGCTTGCGATAGCGCGCGATCGAGGGAAGGAACCAGCGGAAGCCGAACGTCGTCGGGTCGGCCCCGGCGCCGGCGAAGCGGCGGGTGACGAGCACCATCGCAGGGGCGGCCAGCGCCGTCGCTTCGTCGAGCGGCAGATCGCGCGCGGTCCGCGCCAGCGGATCGATCAGTCTCACCGATCCCTTGGCCGGCGCCGCGGCGAGAACGGCGAAGCCGCCGGCGGCGAGCGCGACCAGCGCGGGGTAGGGGACGGCGTCGAGCCGTTTGGCGCTTTTCCCCGTCAGCAGCCGCGCTTTCAGCTTCAGCCGCTTGGCGGCGCGCACAAGGTCGTCCGGTCCGGCGGAGTGGGCTCCGAGCGCGAGTTCGTGACGCAACTGCGCCGGGTCGGCGGCGACGCGGTAATAGCCGGCGATCATCGCCAGCGCGGCCAACCCGGAGTCGGGCGGTCCGGCGAGCGGAGAGGGCGCGCCAATCGGCTCGGCAGGCGGCGCGCTTCCGGGATTGGGCGCCGTCGCTCTCGACGCTTGCGCGCCCGCCTCCGGCGGCGGCTGCGCAGGCAGTTCGTTCAGCCTTTGTGCGGCGCGCATGGGGCCAGACTCGAAGGGCAACGCATCAACGCGGGTCGACGCGCCGCGCGGCCAGCGCGGCGCGGTGCCCGCCGCTCAACTTGCCGGCAAGAGGTTGCCAAGTCCTTTCCGCCGCCGCCGCCTCGTAAAACTCGCCGAATTCAGACAGTTTTAAGCGACTTCACCAATCACTCCTCAATAAAGGCGACGTAGTTTTGCCGTCGATTGAGCCCGCCCCGCTTTTGCCGGCTGGTCGTAGCGCGGTCGCCGGCGAGGGGAACGGGCGGCGGCGCGTGCTCGCGAATCTTGGAACGGTGTGGCGATGACCATCACTTTGACCCTCAATGCGAAGTCGCTCTCGGAAGGCCAAACGGTCGCGGGATCGTCCTTCGTCAACTCCGTGTCGGACAGCCTGGGCCGATCGATCACCCAATACTCCATCTACGGCAGCGGCGCGGACGGCGGCCATTTTACCCTCAATGGCGCCAAGCTCGCGAACGGCGCGTGGCACACGCTGACGGCTTCGCAGTTCGCCCAACTGCAATACGTCGCCGGGGCCGGCGTCGGCAGCGAGGCGATCAGCGTCAAGGCCTATGACGGATTGCAGTGGTCCAATGCCTATTCGACCACCGCCGCGACGAAGGCGCCTTCCCCTCCGTCGGTGACCGCAGCGAATCAGACGGTCGCCGAAGGACAGACGCTGGCCGTCTCCTCGCTGATCGCTTCGACCAGCGATCCCAACGGCAAAGCCATCACGACTTACGCGCTGATGGACAGCGGGGCCGACGGCCATCTCGTCTACAACGGGACGACGCTGAAGGCGGGAAGCTGGTACGACTTCTCCGCCGCGCAACTCGCGCAGGTCGCGTGGGTCGCCGGCTCAGGCGTCGGGACAGACAAGGTGTCGATCGAAGTCTCCGACGGCGGGACGTTCTCCAGCGCCGCGGTCTCGACCCTGACCGTCAACGCGCCCGCGAGCACAAACGTCGTCACGCTGCTCGGCAAGCTCGGCGTCTCCGCCGCGACCGCCCAGCAGCTCACGGCCGGCAATTCGCTCACCTACAACGGGATGCTCACCATCCTGCAGGACGCCGCGGTCGGCGGCATGACCGCCACGAAGTTCGGCGCCCTGCAGACGCTCGCCTCGATGCTCAACCACCCGAACGGCCTGACGACGTCGACCTATGTTCAGCAGATCGCCGCCGACCTGATCAACGGCGATTCGGCCAACGCCTATTGGAACGGCGGCTCGTCGACTGCGACGACGCTCGGCAATCTCAGCGCGACATCGACCCAGACCCAGGTCAATGAGCTGATCGGCAAGTGGTTCCTGGGAACTGACCTGCCGAGCCTCAGCGTTTCCGCCATTGGCGAATCGAACCTCAATCCGACCTACAAAGCCTCGACGCTGCCGCTATTCGCCAGCTCTGGGACGCCGAGCTATCTCGACGTCAATCAGGGCTATCTCGGCGACTGCTACTTCGTCTCCTCGCTGGGCGAGACGGCGCTGCAAAACCCCTCGCTGATCAAGAACATGATCACCGCGAACGGCAACGGCACCTATTCGGTCGAGTTCTACGTCAACGGGCAGGCCGACTACGTCACCGTCAATTCGCAACTGCCAGTCATGGGTGGCGGCTACGGATGGGCCGACGGCTCGACGCTCGAGTTCGCCAACGGTCCGGTATCGTGGGTGGCGCTGGTCGAAAAAGCCTTCGCCGAACTCAACGAGCAGACCGCCGCCGCCAGCTACGGCGGCCATCCGGCCGGCGACGCCTACGAGGACCTCAACGGCGGCACGGCGGTCGCGCTCAGCGAGATCACCGACCAGACCTTCAACACCTACAACCTCTCCTCGGGAGAGTCGGCGCCGACGCTCGCTTCGCTGATGTCGACACTGTCGACCGACTTCAAGGCGGGCGACGAGATCATCCTGTCGACGCCGAACCAAGACAACGGCAACCTCGTCGGCGACCACATGTACATGGTCGCCGGCGTCAACTCTTCCGCCGGCACGATCTCGATCCAGAACCCGTGGAACGGCGCCTATTCGGGCTCGCTGCAGATGAGCTTCACCGACACGATCGCGCAGCTCGCCGCCGACAACGTGTCGATCTACGCCACGACGGGAACGAAAGTCGCCTGACGCATCGCCCTAGACCGTCTTGTCCTTGTAGCGGCAGATGTCGGCGATGACGCAGCGCGCGCATGCGGGCGCGCGCGCCTTGCAGACATAGCGGCCGTGCAGGATCAGCCAGTGGTGGGCGTGGCGCATGAACCGCGCCGGGATGATCTTCAGCAGCCCGTCCTCGACTTCGCGCGGCGTCTTGCCCTCGGCGAGCGGAATGCGGTTGGCGACGCGGAAAACGTGAGTGTCGACCGCCAGCGTATGTTCGCCGAAGGCGACGTTGAGCACGACGTTGGCGGTCTTGCGGCCGACGCCCGGCAACGCTTCGAGCGCGTCGCGATCGGCCGGAACCTCGCCGGCGTAGGCGCTGACCAGCAGCTCCGACAAAGCGACGACGTTCTTCGCCTTGGCGCGATAGAGGCCGATCGTCTTGATCTTCTCGGCGAGCGCCGCTTCGCCGAGCGCGACCATCTTGGCCGGCGTGTCGACGACGGCGAACAAGGCGCGAGTCGCCTTGTTGACGCCGGCGTCGGTCGCTTGCGCCGACAGCACGACGGCGACCAGCAGCGTGAACGGATTGGCGTATTCGAGCTCGCTCTTGGGCTCCGGGTTGGCGGCGGCCAGTCGAGCGAAGATCTCTTCGGCGCGCGCCAGCTCCGCGGCCTTCGCCGCGCCGGGCGGGCGGCGGCGGACGGGGGATGCGGCCGGATTGCCTCGCGCCATGCGCGCCTTATAGTCGGCGTCGATCGGGTCGCCAAGCGGCGGCTTGGCCAGGGAGGTTGCCGTGGACCCAAGCCCTGACGCCGACGACGCCGCGCTGTTCGCTGCGCGTCTCTTTCCGCGCCGCTCGTTCACCCCGGCGGCGGCGCGCCGACTGCTCGTGGCGACGTTCGTCGCCAGCGCGCTGTTCAGCCTGCCGTTCTATCTCGCCGGGGCTTGGCCGATCGTCGGCTTTCTCGGCCTCGACGTCGCGCCGCTGTGGCTCGCCTTCCGCATGAGCTTCCGCGCCGCCCGCGCCTACGAGGACTACCGTCTCACCTATCTCGAGCTCGAATTCGCGCGCGTGAGCGTGCGCGGCGCGCGGCGCGAATGGCGCTTCAATCCAGCCTGGGTGACGCTCGAGCGCGGCGAGACAGGGCCGATGGCCGAGCGGTTGGCGCTGCGCAGCCGCGGCCGCCGGCATGAGATCGCGTCGTTCCTCGGCCCCGACGAAAGGGCCGCGTTCGCCGGCGATCTGACCCGCGCGCTGGTCGAAGCGCGGCGAGGGCCGCGCCGGGCCGACGAATTCAGAACGCCGCCTGCCGTCTGACCAGTTCGTCGACGCGCTTGTTCTCTTCCTGCGTCAGGCCCGCGGTCGCGGCGTCGAGGTCGGGATCTTCGATGCCGGCCGCCTTGGCGAAGCGGTTCCAGGTCGCCGCCTCGACGAGGTCCTTGGGCACGCCGCGGCCGCTGACATAGAGATGCGCGAGGCGGTTTTCGGCGATCGGGTTGTTGCGCGCCGCCGCGCGCAGCAGCAGTTTCGCCGCGCCGGCTTCGTCCTTGGCGACGCCGACGCCGTTGAACAACATGATCGCGTATTCGACCTGGCCGGCGACGACGCCGGCGTCGGCGGCGCGCTTGAGCCAGCGCGCGCTTTCGCCGATGTCGAGCGGCACGCCTTTGCCCTCGCGCAGCAGCACCCCGTAGGAATAGGCGCCGTCGCCATAGCCCGCCTCGGCGGCGCGGCGAAAATCGGCCGCCGCGGTGGCAAAGTCGGGAAAACCCCCGACCTTGCTGTCGAGCGCCATCACGCCGAGGTTGTAGAGCGCGCCCGCCTGGTCCTTTGCCGCCGCGATCTCGAATTGGGCCTTGGCCCCGGCGCGGTCCGCCGGGACGCCGTCCGCGCCGTTGAGCAGCAGCATGCCAAGCGCGAAAGCGGCCTCGCGGTCGCCGAGTCCGCTGGCGATGCGAAACCAGCGCGCCGCCTCCGCCTCGTTGCGCGGCACGGCGTAGCCGTCGTGATAAATTTCGCCGATCAGGGTCATCGCCGCCGCGTCTTTGGGATTGTCGCCGACGCGCTTCAACGCCTCGCGCAACGCGGTGAGAAAATAGCCGCGCTGATAGTCGCCGAAGGCGACGTCCGGCGGCGGTCCATTCGGAGCCGGTTGGCCGGCCGGCGGCGCGAACGGCGGCGCGAGGGTCTGCGCCGCGGCGGGAACCGCCAGCGCCAGGCCGACGGCCAGCAGATACCGCGCCGCGGACTTCACGCGCTCGTCTCCGCGCGCGCCGCCGCCGCCTTGCGCACGGCGTCTTCCGCCGTTGCGATCGCCTGCTCGAGCGAGGGCGCCGACCACAGGGCGTCGCCGAGCGCGACGAAATCGGCGCCGGCCGCCGCCAGCGTGGCGACGTCGTCGAGCCGCGCCGCGTAGGCGACGCACGGCGTCTCGAAGATCTCCGCCCACCAGGCGATCCGCTCCGCAGTTTCGGCGAGCGGCGGCGTCCATCCGTCGCGGCGCGGTTCGCCAAACATCACGTAGTCGGCGCCCGCCTCGCCGGCGGCCATCGCGTCGTCGCGGCCGCGCAAAGCCCCGACGCCGACGATACGGTCGGGGCGCAGGCTCGCCAACGCGTCGGAGAGCGAGTCGCCGACGCCGGTCACGTGCGCGCCGTCGGCGCCGATGCGCGCCGCCAGTCGCGGTTCGCCTTCGATCAGGATCGCCGCCTCGTAGGGCGCCGCGGCCTCGACCAGGCGCTCGGCGATTCGCTTGGCGTCGCCCTGCGCCTCGGGCGCGACGCGCACCAGCGCGCTGGCGACGTCGCCCGCCGCCAACGCGGCGGCGAACCGCGGCGCGAACGCGGCGAGGTCGCCAAGCCCCAGCGGCGGCGTGACGAGATAGAGACGGCAGGAGGGAGCGTCGGCCATGAAGCGCGGCTTTGCCTTCGGCGGAGGGCGTTATGTGCCGAGCAATGCGGCCAAAAGTGCGGCGACGCAAGACCCCGCGCCGGCTAGTCGGGCGCGGCGCCTCAGTGGGCGAAGGCGGCCCGCAGGCGCTCGAACTGCTCGGCGACCGCGTCCCGCGGCGCCGGCTGGGCGACCTCGGCTTCGGCGAGCGCACGGTCGAGGTGGGCGACGCGCGCCTGCAGCCGCAGCGATTTGGCGCTGAAGGCGCGCAACATCTCGGGCAGTTGCTCGAACGTCTCGGACGGGCAGGCGACGTTCTGCTCGGAGAGCCGAACCCGGTGCTTTTCCGATTGCGCCTGAGCCGGGGTCAGTTCGCCTTCGTTGACGGCGCGCTGAAGCAGCAGCCAGGAGGCGACCTGCATCAGCCGGGTCGTCAGGCGCATGCTTTCGGTCGCATAGGCGAGCGCCGCCGGGCGCGGCAGGCTGCGCGATTCCTCGCGGCCCGGTCCGTCGAGATAGGCGGCGGTGTCCTCGACCAGGCTCATGCCTTCGCGGAACAGCGCCTTGAACGCCGCCGAGGCGGCGAGCTTGGGATAGAACCAAACGGTGTTGGCCGCGGCCTCGTTGAGCGCCGCGCTCTGCGCCGATCCGTCGCTACGCCCCATGACTCCCTCTCCTACGCGTTCCTGACAAGCGGCAAGCGTGCTGATTTCGCACGCGCGCGCGCCACGACTCAGCGCGTCGCAAGATTAACGCCGCGGACTGTCCTTTGGCTGTTTACCTTTCGCTAAGGTTAACGAAAGCTTAAGCCGAACGGAGGGGAGAACGCAAAAAACAGCCGCCCGAAGGCGGCTGGGAGGTCGGTAGGATGGGAGGCGTCGAACAGGACCCAAGGAATGGATCGATTTCATTCATAAATGATAATCGTTAACAATCCGTTAGTGTCCGTGCGGCGACGGGGCGTCCCGCGGCGGGACGGTCGGCCCTTAAGACTTGAAGAAAGCGGCTGCGGCGTTGCGCGTCGCTTCGCGCTGAACAATGGCCCGCTCGAGCCGCTCGATCTCGAGCTTGAGCACCGCTATGCGCTCGGCGAGTTCAGGGGCCGAAAGGTCATCGATCGGCTGGCCGATCGCATGGACCGGCCGTTTGACGGGCGGGGCGCCGAAAACCTCGTCGTCGAACCCGGCCATCGCCCGCTCCTCTCTGCTCGCCGGCGATATCATAAGCCGAATTGCCGAGCCGCCCAATCGCCGCCGGCGACGTTGCGCGGCGAGGCAGGCGTGGCCAAACTCGGCCCAAGCGCCCGCGCAACGGACCGACGCTCGGCGAAGGAGAGCGGTCGCATCGGCATGCTGCGCCCGGCGCTGCCGCTCGCGCTGGTCGGCGGCGCGATGCCGGTCAATCCGAATTGGCGGCGGCGCCTCTCACCGGCGACGATCGACGCCTATGCGCTCACCCCGGCGGTCCTCGCCTTCATCCGCGAGGCGGCGTGAGCCGGGCGGCGGGAACGCGAGGCCGGGAACAACGAAGCGGCCAACGCGGACAACGACCGGCGCCCGGTCGGCCGCCGCGTCCGCTTCCCTCGTCGTCTCCCTGGACCGCCAGCCGCCCGGCCAGCCGCGTGCAAAGCGATTCGCTGGCCTCTGATTATCAAGCGTTTAGGCGCCAAAAGACGCGCGGCGCGCAGGCGCGGAGACAAGCCGAAGCGGGCGCCTTCGTCGGACTCCGACAAAGGAGATTGACGGGCGAGGCGCCGTAATTCCAGCGGCGCGGTAATTCCGGTCGTAGTTCAGGTCGACGGCTGAAGGAGGCGTCAGGTTGGAATCAACCGCGTGATCACCCGGTACTCAAGTAAAGAAACGTAAAATGAAGCGGATGTGCAAAAAACTGCAGAGATTACCGCAAAGCAAGTTTCAATGACGTTTGGGTCAATTAGCATCAAATATTTGCTGCTCAAAAGTTCAGCGCATTCAATTAAACCGCTATTTGTTCTTCGAAATTCATCTGTAATAAATAGATGATAGCTGAAATAAGCTGCGAACAACTGCCCAAGAAGGAGAGGTGTGCAACTTAGTATTGTTGTTTGTAGATTCGATGCGTCTTGCAGGAGGTAGTGAGTCCCCGCGATTGAAACTAAATTATAGAACGCGACTGAAACTGCCGCGGCCGGACTCATCAGGCACAAAGCAATCGCCGCCAACAAAGCAAAACGAGTCGCATTTCGTCCCGACATGATTCTTCCACTAAACCAGCGGTTGCCGCGGGCACGATCTTGCCTCTGACTTCGAAGACGGCCCCCTTCGCACCCTTCTTGTCGGGGCGAGAAGGCCTCCTCGATAAGCAACATGGTTACGCCGCGTGTGTCCCGGCGATAAACCCCCCGCCGAGCACGCGCGCGCGCGGGTCGCAGGACTCGTAGAACACGCAGGCCTGGCCTGGCGAGACGCCGGACTCCGGCTCGTCGAATTCGATCGCGCCGCCCGGCAGCAGCCGCGCCGGGGTCGGCGGCCGGGTCGAGCGCACCCGCGCCGCGATCGCCAGGCCGTGCTCGGGAATATCGGCCAGTTCGCCGTCGCCGATCCAGTTGACGTCGCGCAGGCGGATGCGGTGGGTCTCGAGCGCCTGACGCGGGCCGACGACGACGCGGGCGTTGTGGGCGTCGAGCGCGACGACGTAGAGCGGCTCGGCGGCGGCGATTCCGAGGCCGCGGCGCTGGCCGATCGTATAATGCAGGACGCCGGCATGGCGGCCGAGCACCCGCCCGTCGACATGGACGATGTCGCCCGCCTCCGCGGCGCCGGGCAGCAACCGCTCGATCACGTCGCTGTAATGGCCGGCGGGGACGAAGCAGATGTCCTGGCTGTCGGCCTTGTCGGCGACCGTCAGGCCGAATTCGCCGGCGAGCGCCCGGACCTGCGGCTTCAGCATCGCGCCGAGCGGGAAACGCAGCATCGCCAGCTGCTCGCGGGTGGTGGCGAAGAGGAAATAGCTCTGGTCGCGATCGGGGTCGGCGGCGCGATAGAGCGCCCGCCCGCCGTGGCCGTCGTCGGCCGACACGACATAATGGCCGGTCGCCAGGATGTCGGCGCCGAGGTCCTTGGCCGCCTCGAACAGATCGACGAATTTCATCGTCTGGTTGCAGGCGACGCACGGCACCGGCGTCTCGCCCGAGACATAGGCGCGGGCGAAGGGCTCGATCACCTTCTCGCGGAACTGCGTCTCGTAATCGAGCACGTAATGGGGGACGCCGAGCCGGGCGGCGACGTCGCGCGCGTCGTGAATGTCCTGGCCGGCGCAGCAGGCGCCCTTGCGGTGAGTCGCCGCGCCGTGGTCGTAAAGCTGCATCGTCACGCCGACGACGTCGTAGCCGTCGCGGGCCAACAGCGCCGCGGCGACGCTCGAATCGACGCCGCCCGACATCGCGACAACGACGCGCGTGTTCTCGGGGGCCTTGGCCAGACCGAGACTGTTGAGGGGACGCGTCACCGCGTCCCGGGAAAGCGGCGGGGCCAACATCAATGGGTTCGAAGCCAGTGCGGAACTGGGCGCCTTATAGCATCTCACGGTCGGCGCGGCCCGGAAAAAAGTCGCCGCCGCCCGCCGCCGCCGCCGAATAGGCCGAAAAACCCCACAAATTGAAACACTTTGTAAAGAACTTCCTTCGCATGGGCTTAGGCAAATCTTAAGTCACGACCATTAGATTTCAGTGCGTAAGGACTTGCGTTCGAGTGTGAGAGTGAAATGACCGAAGCGCTTCGACCGAGGGTGAAATACGTCATCGGTCCGGACGGAAGCCCGCTGACGATCGCCGATCTTCCGCCGACGTCGACCAAGCGCTGGGTGATCCGGCGCAAAGCCGAAGTGGTCGCAGCCGTGCGTGGCGGCCTGATCTCGCTCGAAGAAGCGTGCTCGCGCTACACCCTGACCGTCGACGAATTCCTGTCCTGGCAGGCCTCGATCGACCAGCACGGCCTCGCCGGACTGCGCACGACCCGCATCCAGCAATATCGCCACTGAGCGATAAGGCGCTGTGTAGACGCGCCCGGCGAGCGCGTCCAGTGCGCATTTCCTAGTCGAACTCCGAGGATCGCCGCGGCCTGACGGCGCGCGCTGCGTTGCGCGCCCGCGCCGGCGCGGCTATCTGTGGGCGCGCGCCGCGTCGCCGCCCCGATTCGTCTGGAAAGGCTCGATGAACCGCCCAACCGTCCATGTCGTGGGCGCCGGCGTTTCCGGACTGAGCGCTGCGGTCAGCCTCGCGGCGACCGCCGACGCCCACGTCGTCGTCCACGAGAGCGCCGCGATCGCCGGCGGGCGCCGCCGGCCGCTGTTCGACGAAGCGACCCAGACCGCGTTCGACAGCGGCGCCGATTTCATTTTGTCGAGCTGGACCGCCGCCCTGTCGCTGATCGAGGCGATGGGCGCGCGCGGCCAATGGCGCGAGGCGGCGCCGGCCGGAATCGCCTTCGCCGATCTGGCGACCGGCGAGCGCTGGCGGCTGCGGCTCGGCCGCGGGCGCTTTCTGTGGCGGGTCCTCGACCCACGGTTGCGACCGCCGGGCGTCGCGCTGCGCGACTTCTGGCCGGCGGCGCGGCTTGCCCGCGCCCCTGCAGCCGCGCGGCTCGCCGACTACGCCCCGCGCTTCGGCACGGCGACTGAACGGGTCTGGCGGCCGTTCGCGCTCGCCGCGCTCAACGCCGATTTCGAGCGCGCCTCGGCGCGGCTTGCCGGCGCGGCGCTCGCCGCCTCGCGCTGGGGCGGCGCGGCGCTGCTCTCGCCTTCGCGCGGCCTGGCGCGCGGCTTGGTTGAGCCGGCGCTGAAGACCCTGGCGCGGCGCGGCGCGACGACCCGCTTCGAGCGCAAGCTGATCGGGCTCGCCTTCGCCGACGGGCGCGTCGCCGCGCTCGATTTCGTCCATGACCGCGTCGATCTCGCGCCAGGCGACGCGGTCGTCCTGGCGACGCCGCCGCAGGAGGCGACGGCGCTGGCGCCGGGTCTGGTCGCGCCGCAAGAGTTCGCCGCCGCCGCCCATGTTCATTTCGCCGCGCCCGCGGCGTCCGACGCGCCGGCGATCATGGGCGTCGCCAACGGGACGATCCACTGGCTGCTCAGCGCCGGCGACAGCATGACGGCGGTCGTCCGCGACGCCGGCGCCTTGATCGACCGGCCGCGCGACCAGCTCGCCGCGGCCGCCTGGCGCGACGTCGCGGCGCTGACGGGCCAGCGCGACGCCGTGCCCGCATGGCGCGTGGTCAGGCGCAAGCGCGCCGCGTTCGCCGCGACGCCGGAGCAGGACGCGCTGCGGCCGAGCTGCGACACGCATTGGCCCAACCTGTTCCTCGCCGGCGCCTACGTGCAGACCGGTCTGCCCGATTGCCTCGAAGGCTCGGCGCGCTCCGGCGCGATGGCCGCCGAGCGCGTCCGCGCCTGGCTGGCGTCGCGCTGAGACGCGATTAGGCGGCCTCGAGTTCGAGCCGCAGCGGACTGCGGAAGGTCGCGGAGGGCATCCACGGCAACTTGCCGTCGACGCGGTGATACTCGGGGACGACCTTGTGGAACTCGTCCATCGCGATCACGGTCGCAAGCCGGGCGATGGTCGAGCCGAGGCAGGCGTGCGTCGAGCCGCCGAAGCCGAGATGGCCGCGCGGCTTGCGCGCAAGGTCATAGATTTCGGCGTTGGGATATTGGCGGTCGTCGCGATTGCCCGAGCCGTAGGCGAGGCTGATGAAGTCGCCCGCCCGCATATGCTGGCCGTGCAATTCGACGTCCTGGGTCAGGCAGCGGCGGAAGCGCTGCGCCGACGTGTTGTAGCGCAGCGATTCCTCCATCGCGTCGGGGAGCAGCGCCGGATTGGCGACCACCGCGCGGCGCACGTCGGGCAAGTCGGCGAGGTTGAGCCCGAACATCGACATGAAACCGCCGAGCGACTCGACGCCGGCCATGATCAGCGTCGTCGTCGTCATCAGCAGCTCGCGCTCGCTGAGCCGGTCGCCGTCGATTTCAGCTCGCGCGAAATGCGAGATGAGGTCGTTTTGCGGATGGGCGCGCCGCTCGGCGATCACCGTCGCCGCATAGGCCTTCATCCATTCGAAGGCGGCGACGTGCCGCGGCCCCTTGGCGCGGATGACCGGATCGGTCTGCACCATCATGATCGCGTTCTGGCGCACCGTTTCCTCGTCGCCTGGCGGCAGGCCGAGCGCGGCGGACAGCACCTTGACGGTGAGATCGCCGCAGAAGTCGCCGACGAAGTCGAAGCGCTTGCGGCCGCGCAGGCCCTCGGCCGCTTCGCGCGCCAGGTCGCGAATTGGCCCGGTCAGCGAATCGAGGTTGCGTTTGACGAAGGCGTATTGGATCAGCGCGCGCAACTGGTCGTGGCGGGGCGGATCGGTGGTGCCTAGCGTCGCGCCGGCGCGGTTTGGCAGTTCGGCGACATTGTTGCCCTTGGTCGAAGAGTAGCGCCGCCAGTCGTTGAGGGCGGCGACGATGTCGGCGAAGCGCGAGAGGATCCAGGCGTTGGCCTCCTCGCTCCAGAAGCAGGGGAACTCCTCGCGCAGCCGCCGGTAGGCGGGGAACGGATCGGCGTCGATCTCCGGGGAAAACGGGTCAAAACGGAACATCGCAACCTCTGTCGCGGCGGCCGCCTGCGCCGCCGTCGACTCTTGGCGCGCGCAACCACCGCCTCGCCTTCGTCTTGATGCGCGCAATGCGGCTGGTCATGCGACGAAAGCGATCAATGTCTGGACCTTCCCGGCGGCCGATGCGACGGCTGACGCTCCGGGTCGACATTGAAATCTCTACCAAACATTTCGAGCGATGCGCGGCCGGCGACGATTTGACGCGCGTCGGCGGACGCTCAGGGTCGCGCCGCGACCGCGCCAGAACATTCTGCGTTCAGGCCGACCCGCCGTCATGGCCGGGCTTGACCCCGCCATCCAATCAGTAGCGGTCGGAGAAACGACAGAGGCGCTTCTGCTGCGGCCCTCTGCGCAGAGCGGCGCGCTTGGATGGCCGGGACAAGCCCGGCCATGACGCAGATGGCGATCCCGATCAATTCCAGGTCGCAGCAATGGGCCGCCGAAGCGCCGCCTTTCGCGGCCGCTACGCCGCCTCGAGCTCGAGCCGCATCGGGCTGCGGAAGGTCGACGACGGCATCCACGGCAACTTGTCCTCGACGCGATGGTACTCGGGGACAACCTTGTGGAATTCGTCCATCGCGATTGTGAGCGACAGCCGGGCGATGGTGGCGCCGAGGCAGGCGTGCACCGAGCCGCCGAAGCCGAGATGGCCGCGCGGCTTGCGCGCGAGGTCGTAGACGTCGGCGTTGGGATATTGGCGGTCGTCGCGATTGCCCGAGCCATAGGCGAGGCAGACGAAATCGCCGGCGCGCATCTGCTGGCCGTACAGCTCGACGTCCTGGGTCAGACAGCGGCGGAAGCGCTGCGCCGAGGTGTTGTAGCGCAGCGATTCCTCCATCGCGTCGGGCAGCAGCGCCGGATTGGCGACCAATGCGCGGCGCGCGTCGCCGAAGTCGGCAAGGTTCAGTCCGAACATCGACATGAATCCGCCGAGCGATTCCGTGCCGGCCATGATCAGCGTCGTCGTCGTCAGCAGCACCTCGCGCTCGTCGAGCTTGTCGCCTTCGATCTCGGCCAGCGAGAAATGCGAGATGAGGTCGTTTTGCGGTTTGGCGCGCCGCTCGGCGATCACCTTCGCCGCATAGGCCTGCATCCATTCATAGGCGGCGATGTGCTCCGGCCCCTTGGCGCGGGTGACGGGGTCCGACTGCACCATCATGACTGCGTTGCGCCTGACCGTCGCTTCGTCGCCGAGCGGCAGGCCGAGCGCGGCGAACAGCACCCTGACCGTGAACTTGGAACTGAAGTCGTCGATGAAGTCGAAGCGCTTGCGGCCGCGCAGGGCCTCAGCCGTTTCGCGGGCGATGTCGCGGATCGGCCCGGTCAGCGAGTCGAGGTTGCGCTTGACGAAGGCGTATTGGACGAGCGCGCGCAGGCGGTCGTGGCGCGGCGGGTCGGTGGTGCCGAGGGTCGCCCCGGCGCGGTTGGGCAGCTCGGTCATCATGTTGCCCTTGGCCGAGGAGTAGCGCCCCCAATCGTTGAGCGCGGCGACGATGTCGGCAAAGCGCGAGAGGACCCACATGTTGGCCTCCTCGCTCCAGAAGCACGGGAACTCGTCGCGCAAGCGGCGGTAGGCCGGAAACGGGTCGGCGTCGGTCTCGGGGGCAAACGGGTCGAAACGGAACATCGCGTCCTCCCTGGCGGCGGCCGTCTGCGCCAGCGTTCTATGGACGCGCGGCCGCCTCGTTGCCTTCACCATGCCGCGCCAAGGGCGGCGGGTCATTGGACGAAGGCGGTCAAATTCTGTACATTCCCGGCATCGAACGCGGCGACTAACGGTCCGGATCGCCATGGAAATGTCTGTCAAAAAAGGGAGCCGCGGCGCGACAGGCGGCGAGGCGACGCGCGCCGCGCCTGCATTTTCCCTCTATGGCGAGACGCCAGCCTCGCATGACGACGACTTTGTCCATATTGAGGAAATCGCCGCACGCTCGCAGCGCTACGATTGGGAAATCGGCCGCCACGTCCATCACGGGCTGTGCCAAATCCTTATGCTCGCGGCCGGCGAAGTCGCCTATCGGCTCGACGAGGACGCAGGGTCGAGCGCGGGCCCGTGCGCGCTCGTCGTGCCGCCGGCGACCGTGCACGCCTTCCGCTTCACCCCGGGCGCCGTCGGCCACGTATTGACCTTCGCCGAGAGCCGGTTCGTCCACGGCGCGCCGGAGCGCCGCGCTCTGGTCGAGGCGACGTTCGCGCGGCCCGCGGCCTTGTCGCTCGGTTCGGCTGACCCGGCCGCGGCGCGGCTGGCCCGCCTGATCGCGGAAATCGCCGTCGAGTTTCGTCAGCGCGGCGCGGGCTGGACGACCGCGGTGGAAGGGCTGACCGCCGCCGCCGTGGCGCTGACCGCGCGGCTGCTCGCCGCTGGACTCAGCGAAGCGGGGCGCAGCCGCGAAATTGTGCTCTACGGTCGCTTCCGGGCGCTGTTGGAGACGACTTACGCCGAACACCGCGCGATCGGCTGGTACGCTTCGGCGCTCGGCGTTTCGGAGAGCCGGCTCGACCGCGCCGCGCGCGCCGTCGCCGGCAAATCCGCGCACGCGGCGACCCAGGATCGGCTGATGCTCGAGGCGCGCCGCCGCCTCGCCTACGTCGCCGCGCCGGCGACCAAGATCGCCTATGAGCTCGGTTTTGCCGACGCGGCCTATTTCTGGCGTTTCTTCCGCCGCCGCGCCGGCGTCACGCCGGCTGAATTCCGCCGCGCCGCGAGACGGCGGGCGACGGAGGGCGGAGTGAAGTGACGGGTGCGCGTTGTAGACGCGCTCGTTGAGCGCGTCGGCGCCAACGACGGCTGAATGTTGTCAGTCTCTCTCCGCGCGTCACGCCCGGACTTGATCCGGGCGCCCAAACGGCGACCGTCGTAGGTCGCCGCGAAAGCCTCAGCCTGGATGCGCGGGTCAAGCCCGCGCATGACGAAGAAGAGGAGAACGGCGCGTCGAGCGCGTCGGGCGCGGCCAGCGGCCGCGCCTACAATGCGTCAGCGCATTCCCTTCTCGATGCGGTCGAGCGTGCGCATGGCGGGCAGGCACTGGGCGACCGAGGCGTTGGGCTCGCGCCTGTCGCGGATCGCGGCGACGAACTCGCGGTCGATCAGCTCGATGCCGTTGTTCGAGACGGCGACGCCGGTCAGGTCGATTGTCTTGTCGTCGCCGTCGTAGAGGTCGTCGTAGCGCGCGATATAGGTGCCGTTGTCGCAGATGTAGCGGAAGAACGTGCCGAGCGGCCCCTTGTTGTTGAACGATAGCGACAGCGTGCAGATCGCGCCCGACGGGACCTTGACGCCGATCGACATGTCCATCGCGATGCCGAGCGTCGGGTGCTTGGGGCCCTGCAGGCCGAAAGCCTCGGAGGCGACTTCGCCGCACTGGTATTGGAAGAGATCGACGGTGTGGCAGGCGTGATGCCACAAAAGATGATCGGTCCAACTGCGCGGCTGGCCGAGCGCATTGAGGTTGGTGCGGCGGAAGAAATAGGTCTGCACGTCCATCTGCTGGATCTTCAGCTCGCCGGCGGCGATCTTGTTGTGGATCCATTGATGGCTGGGATTGAAGCGCCGCACGTGTCCGGCCATCGCGACGAGCCCGGTTTCCCGCTGCGTCCTGACCAGCGCCTCGCTGTCGGCGAGATTGTCGGCCATCGGGATTTCGACCAGGACGTGCTTGCCCGCCTTCAGGCAGGCGATCGCCTGGGCGGCGTGCAGCTGGGTCGGCGTCGACAGAATGACCGCCTCGACGTCGGGGCGCGCCAGCGCTTGGTCGAGGCTCTTGTCGGCGTGCGGGATGTTGCGCTTGGCGGCGAGCGCCGCGATGTCGGCGGCCTTGCCGCCGACCACGCTGACGACCTCGACGCCGTCGATCGCGGCGAGCGCGTCGAGGTGCTTGACGCCAAATGCGCCCGCGGCGCCGGCGACGCAAATCTTCATTTCGCTTCTCCGTGGGATTCGAGCGTCGACAGAATCCGATCGGCGAGATCGCGATAGTCCGAGGGGTCGCCGTCGGCGGCGCGCAACGCCAGCTCGCCGATCCGCTGCTGCCAGGCGACGGCGCCACGCGACATCGCGCCGTCGAGGCCGAGTTCGTCGACCGTCAGCGCCACTTCGCGCATTTCTGCGGCGCGGCGCACCCCATGCGTCATCACCCGCTCCATCATGTAGGCGGCGCGCGTCTTCCAGTCGAAACCGGGGAAGGTCTCGTCGAGCGAAGCAAGCACGACCGCGTCGACGCCGGCGGCGCGGCCGGCGAGCGCGCATTCGCACGCCAGCGCCTCGAGCCCCTTGATCATCACCGAGCGGATCATCTTGATTGACGACGACGAGCCGACCGGCCCTTGGTGAACATTGGGCGCCATGTCGAGCGAACGAAGCGCCGCCGCCGCCGCGTCGGCGTGCGGGCCGCTGAGCAGCAACGGCGAACGATGCAGGCGCGGGTGAACCGGCGACATGACGGCGACGTCGACATAGCGACCGCCCGCCGCCTCGACGCGCTCGGCCGAGCGCGCCTTGGTCTGCGGCGCGCAGGAATTGCAGTCGAAGAAAAGGGCGCCGCCGGCGAGACCGGGCAGGGCGGCGCGCGCGGCGGCTTCGGCCTGGTCGGCGGTGACGACGGAGAAGACCAGCGGCGCGCCGGAGAGCGCCGCCGCGGCGCTCGCGCCGTCCTCGACGCGCGCTGCGGCGTAATCGGCGCGCTTGGCCTCGCGTACGCGCGCGTCAGGCGAGTCGGTCTTGACGTCGTAGGCGACGACGCGCGCGGCGAAGTCCGGGCGGGATCGCCAGCCGGCGAGGAACGCCTGCGCCGCTTCGCCGAAGCCGAGAAAGGCGATGCGGTCGGCGCCGTGCGGCCCTGTCTCCATGCGTTCCCCCTTTTGGCGCTGATTCTTAGCGGCGCTGCGCCGTGGGCGGCGAGGTCGAACGACGTCGCCGGCCATTCGTTTTCCCTATAGCGCCCTCGCCGGCCTCGGCTTCGCGAGAGCGGCGCAGAAGGTCGAGCAGCAGCGCCTGGGTCGGCGTCGGCCGCCAGCCGCGGCGATAGGTGAGGCCGATCCGACGCGTCCCGATCGGCACGGTGAACGGCGCCAGCGCCAACAGACCCTGGTCGAGCTCGGTGCGCGCCTGCCGCGCCGAGAGCAGCGCCAGCCGGTCGCTGCCGGCGAGGAGCCCGCGCAGCAGCACCAGCGAGCTGGTCTCGAACAAGCCGTCCGGCATGTGCGCGACGTCCTCGGGCGCGAACAGCCGGTCGAAGACCGCGCGCGCCGGCGTCTCCTCGGCCGGCGCCACCCAGGGGTAGGCGATCAGGTCGGCGTGCGTCGCCGTTCGCCGCAAGGTCAATGGATGGCCGCGCCGCGCGACGATCGACAGCGGATCGTCGAACAGCGGCTCCTGGACGACGTCGTCGATCGGCGGCGGATCGCGCAGCGCGCCGACCAGGAAATCGATGACGCCGTAGCGCAGTCGGCCGAGCAGCCCGTCATAGGGGGCGGAGATGACGCGCACCCGCGCACGCGGGCGCTCGCGGGAGAGCGCGTTGAGCGCGTCCGGCAGCAGCTTGGTGCGGGCGAACGGCATCGAGCCGACGACGATCTCGCCGGGGTCGGCGTCGAGGCGTTCGCCGACCTCGGCGAAGCCCTGCAGCAGTTCGGAATGGGCGAGCGCGGCGTGGCGGGCGAAAATCGACGCCGCCGGCGTCAGCTCGACGCCCTGGCGCGCGGCGACGAACAGCGTCACGCCCATGATGCGTTCGAGGTCGCGCGCAGCGCGGTGGATCGACGGCTGCGACAGCTTCAGCTCGCGCGCCGCGAGGCTGAAATTGCGGTTGAACTGCATCGCCGCCAGCGCGCGCAACTGTGCGACGGTCAATTGCCGCGCGAGACGGGCGACGCCGTCGCTGGGCCGACGCGCCTCGGCGCCGAGCGCCTCGCGCGCGCCGTTCTCGATCAGCGCGAAGGCGCGCGCGACGCGGTCGTGGAACAGCAGTCCGATCTCGGTCGGCCGCATGCCGTCGGCGCCGACGACGAACAGCTTGGCGCCGAGCCGCGCCTCGAGCTTGGCCAGCGCCTGGGTGACCGCCGGTTGCGAAAGATGGATGCGTTCGGCGGCGCGCGTTGCTCCGCCGTGTTCGACGGCGGCGGCGAAGGCGCGCAGGTGACGCAGGTTGGGGATGTCGGTCCACATGCGGCGGCGACCCGTTTGGCCACTCTTATAACAAAAACTTATGGCAGGGGACGAATTCGAACTGGCCAGGTCGGGCCGGCCAGCGAATGATCGCGCGCCAAGGCTTCGAAAAGCCGCCGCAGGGAGGAAACGGGCGATGACCAACAAGACCGCGCTGGTCGTCAGCGCGCACGCGGCTGATTTCGTCTGGCGCGCCGGCGGGGCGATCGCGCTCCACCAGGCCAAGGGCTACGAGGTCACCGTCGTCTGCCTGTCTTACGGCGAGCGCGGCGAGAGCGCCAAGATCTGGAAAGAGCCGGGCGTCACGCTGGAGAAGGTCAAGGCGGCGCGCCGCGTTGAGGCCGAGGAGGCGGCCAAGGCGCTCGACGTCCACGACATTCAGTTCTTCGACCTCGGCGACTATCCGCTCGAGATGGACAGGCAAGCGAAGTTCCGCCTGGTCGACGTCATCCGCAAGGTCCAGCCGACCTTCATGATGAGCCATTCGCTGTGGGACCCCTACAACACCGACCACATGTTCGCGACCAAGGTCGCGCTCGAATGCCGCATGATCGCCCAGGCCTGGGGCCACAATCCGCATGAGAAGGTGCTCGGCGCGCCGCAGCTCTATCTGTTCGAACCGCACCAGACCGAGCAGATGAACTGGAAGCCCGACGTCTTCCTCGACATCACCGAGGTCTGGGACAAGAAATACGCCGCCATCCAATGCATGGTCGGCCAGGAGCACCTCTGGACTTATTACACCAACCTCGCCGAGAACCGCGCCAACCACTTCAAGCGCAATTCGGGCGGCCAGGGCGGCGGGCGCAACGCCAAATACGCCGAAGGCTTCCAGTCGATGTTCCCTCGCACCGTGGATGAGCTCTAGATGAACGTCGTCGTCCAAAATATCGCCCGCGCCGCGCCGGAAGTCGTCGCCGGCCTCGCCGAATGCGGCGTCGCGACCGTCCACGAGGCGCAGGGGCGCATCGGCCTGTTGGCGTCTTACATGCGCCCGATCTATCCGGGCGCGCGGATCGCCGCCTCCGCGGTCACCGTCTCGGTCGCGCCGGCCGACAACTGGATGATCCATGTCGCGGTCGAGCAGATGAAGGCGGGCGACATCATGGTCGTCGCGCCGACCTCGCCCTCCGAGGCCGGCTATTTCGGCGACCTGCTCGCGACTTCGGTCAAGGCGCGCGGCGGCGTCGGCCTGGTCATCGACGCCGGCGTGCGCGACGTGCGCGACCTGACCGAAATGGGCTTTCCGGTGTGGTCGAAATGCGTCTCGGCCCAGGGCGCGGTGAGGGAGACGCTCGGCTCGGTCAACGTGCCGGTCGTCTGCGCCGGCGCCTATGTCGAGCCGGGCGACGTGATCGTCGCCGACGACGACGGCGTCTGCGTCGTCAAGCGCGCCGACGCCGCGGAGGCGCTGAAGGCCGCGCGCGCGCGCGTCGCCAACGAAGACGCCAAGCGCAAGCGCTTTCAGGCCGGCGAACTCGGCCTCGACATGTACAAGCTGCGCGAGCGCCTCGCCGAGCGGGGACTGAAATATGTCTGAGCGAGAGCCGATCTCGGTTCGCTGCATGTGGATGCGCGGCGGCACGTCGAAAGGCGGCTATTTCCTCGCCGAGGATCTGCCGAGCGAGGTCGCGACGCGCGACGCGTTTCTGCTCGACGTGATGGGCTCGCCCGACAAGCTGCAGATCGACGGCATGGGCGGCGCCGATCCGCTGACCTCCAAGGTCGCCGTCGTCTCGCGCTCGACCCGCGCCAACGTCGACGTCGACTATCTGTTCCTGCAGGTGTTCGTCGACAAGCCGATCGTCACCGACGCGCAGAACTGCGGCAACATCCTCGCTGGGATCGGCCCGTTCGCGATCGAGCGCGGCCTGGTGAAAGCGACCGGCGACGAGACGTCGGTGACGATCTACATGGTCAATACCGGCCAGATTGCGGTCGCGCGCGTTCAGACGCCGGGCGGCAAGCCGACCTACGCCGGCGACGCGCGTATCGACGGGGCGCCGGGGACCGCCGCGCCGATCCCGATCGAGTTCCGTGACACGGCCGGCTCGAGTTGCGGCGCGCTGCTGCCGACCGACCGCGCCGTCGACGTGATCGACGGCGTCGAGGCGACGTTGATCGACAACGGCATGCCGGTCGTCGTCATGCGCGCGTCAGACCTCGGCGTCAGCGGCTACGAAACGCGCGAAGAGCTCGAAGCGAACGCGGCGTTGAGAGCCAAGCTCGACGCGATCCGTCTCAAGGCGGGGCCGCTGATGAGCCTCGGCGACGTCGCCGACAAGTCGGTGCCGAAGATGTCGTTCGTCGCGCCGCCGACGGCGGGCGGCGCCATCATGACCCGCACCTTCATCCCCCACCGCTGCCACGCCTCGATCGGCGTGCTCGGCGCGGTGTCGGTCGCCACCGCCTGCCTGCTCGAGGGCTCGCCCGCCGCCGCGCTCGCTGTGCTGCCCGAAGGCCGGCGCAAGTCGCTCGCGGTCGAGCATCCGACCGGCGAGATGACGGTCGTCGTCGATCTCGACGAGAAGGGCGCGGTCGTGTCGGCCGCGCTGCTGCGCACCGCGCGCAAATTGTTCGACGGCGTCGTCTTCGGCCGCTGAGGGGAAAGCCTGCGATGGACGCCAACTGCATGCCGTTCAAGCCGAACCCGACGCGGCCGACCTTTGTCCCGCCGCCGGGCGCGGTCGACGCGCATTGCCACGTCTTCGGCCCTGCCGACGTCTTTCCTTACGCGCCGGAGCGCAAATACACGCCGTGCGACGCGCCGAAGGAGAAGCTGTTCGCCTTGCGTGATTTCCTCGGCTTTTCGCGCAACGTCATCGTTCAGGCGACCTGCCACGGCGCCGACAGTCGCGCCCTCGTCGATGCGCTGAAAGCCTCGAACGGACTGGCGCGCGGCGTCGCCACGGTCAAGGCGACCGTCAGCGACGCGGAATTGAAGGCGCTCGACGAAGCGGGCGTGCGCGGCGTCCGCTTCAATTTCGTCAAGCGACTGGTCGACGCGACGCCGCGCGAGACCTATTTCTCGATCGCCGAGCGCATCGCCAAGCTCGGCTGGCATATCGTCGTCTATTTCGAGGCGCACGAGCTCGCCGACCTCATTCCATTTCTCAACGCGCTGCCGACGACGATCGTCGTCGACCACATGGGCCGGCCCGATCTCGCCAAGGGCGTCGACCATCCCGACTTCCGCCGCTTCGTCGATCTGATGACCGCCAATCCGCGCATCTGGAGCAAGGTCACTTGCCCCGAGCGCCTGTCGCTCTCCGGCCCGCCGCGTTACGACGATTTCGTCCCGTTCGGCCGCGCGCTGGTCGAGGCGTTTCCCGACCGCGTGCTGTGGGGCACGGACTGGCCGCACCCCAACATGACGACCCACATGCCCGATGACGGCGATCTGGTGAACATGATCCCGCGCATCGCCCCGACGCCCGACGCGCAGCAGGCGCTGCTCGTCGACAATCCGATGCGACTCTACTGGTCGCGATGAACGCCGTCTCGGCGGGAGGACGTACGATGTCGACGCACGCACACGAACTGCATGAGCTTCCCGACACCGTCATCTTCGATGGCCGCGAAGCGATGAAGGGCTACCCGCTCAACAAGATGTGCTACTCGTTCAACCGGGCCGAGGCGCGCGAGGATTTCCGCCGCGATCCGGAAGCCTACATGACGAAGTTCGGCCTGACCGAGAAGCAGAAGGCCGCGGTGCGGGCGCGCAACGTCGCGCAGCTCATCGAGGTCGGCGGCAACATCTACTATCTCGCCAAGCTCGCCGGCATCTTCGGCCTCGGCGTTCAGGACCTCGGCGCGCAGCAGACCGGCATGACGGTCGAAGCCTTCAAAGAAATGCTCAAGAAGCAGGGAGAATGACGCCATGGCTCGCATCATCGGGGGCCTGACCTCTTCGCACATTCCCGCCGTCGGCGCCGCCTACGCCAAGAAGCAGTTCGAGGATCCGTACTGGAAGCCGTTCTTCGCCGGCTATCCGCCGGTCCACAAATGGCTCGCCGAGCAAAAGCCCGACGTCGCGGTGGTCTTCTACAACGACCATGGCCTCAACTTCTTCCTCGACAAGATGCCGACCTTCGCCATCGGCGCCGCGTTCGAGTACGAGAATCAGGACGAAGGCTGGGGCATTCCGGTGATCGGCAAGTTCGAGGGCTACCCCGAACTCTCCTGGCGGATCATCGACGGCGTCGTCGCCGACGGCTTCGACGTCTGCTCATGCCAGGAGATGGCGGTCGACCACGGCTTTTCCGTGCCGGTGCAATTGTTCTGGGGCGACCAGACCAAGAACCCGATCAAGACCATTCCGATCTGCGTCAACACCGTGCAGCACCCGGTGCCGACGCCGATGCGCTGCTACCGCTTCGGCCAGGCGATCGGCCGCGCCATCGCCGCGTTCCCCACCAACGAGAAGGTGGTGATCCTCGGCACCGGCGGCATGTCGCATCAGCTCGACGGCAAGCGCGCGGGCTTCATCAACAAAAAGTTCGACCTCGAGTGCATGGAGAAGATCGTCGACAGTCCCGAAGAGCTGGCGAAGATCTCGACCCACGAGCTGATCCGCGAAGCGGGCGCGCAAGGGTTGGAGTTCATTCTCTGGCTGGCGATGCGTGGTTGTCTGACAGGCAAGGTCAAGCGCTTGCACCAGAACTACCACATCCCGATTTCCAACACGGCGGCCGGCACGCTGTTGTTGGAGAACGCGGCGTAAGAGACGAGGCTCTCCCTCCGCACGTCATGGCCGGGCTTGACCCGGCCATCCACGCGTCGATGACTTTCGCGACTCGGCGAGCTCGGAGCGGCGGAACTGCGCGGATGCCCGGCTCAAGGCCGGGCATGACGGGTTGTGTCTGCGGGTAGAAGCGGCTCGGCGCCTACTGGGCGAACGTGTCGCAGGAATCGACCTTGCCGCTCTGCAGGCCGGCCGTCAGCCATTTGACCCGCATCGCCGACGAACCGTGAGTGAAGCTGTCGGGCACGGCGTAGCCGCGCGCCGCCGTCTGCAGGCGATCGTCGCCGATCGCCTGCGCCGTCGCGACCGCTTTCTCAACGTCGCCGGGGTCGAGCAGCTTCCACTTCTGATTGGCGTTGGCCGCCCAGACGCCGGCGAGGCAATCGGCCATCAGTTCGACCCTGACCGAGATCGCGTTGGCCTGGGTGCGGCTCGCGCCTTCCTTGGCCGCGTCGGTCTTGGCGAGAAGGCCGAGCAGGTCCTGGACGTGATGCCCGACCTCGTGGGCGATCACGTAGGCGTCGGCGAAATCGCCGCCGCCGCCGTATTTCGTCTGCATGTCGCGGAAGAACGACAGGTCGAGATAGACCTTCTTGTCGAGCGGGCAATAGAACGGCCCCATCGCCGCCTGGGCGCCGCCGCAGCCGGACTCGGTCGCGCCGTCGTAGAGCACAAGCGTCGCCGGCTGGTAGCGCACGCCGGTCTGCGCCGGCAGCGCGTCCGCCCACACCGCCTCGGTCTCGCCGAGGACGTGGCGGACGAACAGCTTCAGCTTGTCGTCGACGCCGGGCGCGGCGGGCTGGCTCTGCGGCGCTTGCGAGCGCATGTCGGAGACGACTTCCGCGCCGCCGATCAGCATGCGCGGATCTATGCCGGTGAAGTAGCCGATGACGGTGAGGATGAGGATCGTCCCCAGCCCGAGGCCGCCCGTGCCGCCGAGCCCGCCAAGGCCGCCGCCGCCGCGCCGATCCTCGACGTTGTCGGATAGGGGGGTGTTTTCCCATTCCATGACGCGCGCTCCCGACCTTCTTCGCCCGCTCTCGCCGCGCCCTCCCTCTAGCAGAGCGGCGCGCGCCTCTCTAGGCCGAAGGCGATTGGTTGTGGCGGCGAATCAAGCCCCCGCCGCGCCGGTCTGGTTACCGCTTTCTTAAGCGTTGGCGGCTTAACCTCTCGGCTCGCATCGTCGGCCGAGGCCTACGTCCCATGTCGCCCGTCTATTCGCTGGTCGTTCCGATCTACAACGAAGAAGCGGTTCTGCCGCTGCTGCTGCGCCGCCTCGACGCGCTCCTCGACGCGCTCGACGCGCCGGCCGAGGCGATCCTCGTCGACGACGGCTCCAGCGACGCTTCGCCGATCGTGCTCGAAGCGAAGGCGCGCTCAGACGCGCGCTATCGCTACGTCCGCCTGTCGCGCAATTTCGGCCACCAAGTCGCCATCACCACCGGCATGGCCCGCGCCGCCGGTCGGGCGGTGATCGTCATGGACGCCGACTTGCAGGACCCGCCCGAGGTCGTGCTCGACATGGTGGCCAAGTGGAAGCAGGGCGTCCAGGTCGTCTACGCCGAGCGGCTGACGCGCGAGGGCGAGAGTCCATTCAAACGCTTCAGCGCCGATTTGTTCTATCGCCTGCTCGGCCAGCTCAGCGAGGTCGAGATTCCGCGCAACGTCGGCGACTTTCGCCTCGTCGACCGCAAGGCGCTCGACGCGTTCCTCGCCATGCCCGAGCGCGACCGCTTCGTGCGCGGCATGTTCGCCTGGGTCGGCTTTCGCCAGGCGGTGGTCAGGTTCCATCGGCCGCCGCGCGCCGCCGGCGAAACCAAATATTCGCTGGTCAAGATGCTGCGACTGGCGATCAGCGGCGTCGTTTCGTTCTCCGACGCGCCGTTGCGCCTCGCCCTGTGGGCGGGTCTCGCGATCTCGTCGCTGGCGATCCTCTATGGCCTGTGGGTCATCGCCATGTGGACGATGAACGCCGATTTCGCCCGCGGCTGGAGCTCGCTCGCCGTGCTGGTGACCTTCCTCGGCGGCGCCAACATGCTGATGACCGGCGTGCTCGGCGTCTACGTCGGCCGCATCTATTCCGAGGTGAAGCATCGCCCGCTCTATGTCGTCGAGCGCGAGGCCGGCTTCGCGGCGTCGGCTGACGAGACCGCCAGCCGCGACGAAGCGGCGGCGCGGCGCGCCTGAAGGCGATGTCGGCCGCGCCCCCCGCCGCGCTTCCTTGGGCTCGCTGGCGAGCGCCGGCCGGCGGCTTGCCGGCGGCGCTGGCGCCCATTGTCGTCATCGGCCTCGCCGCGATCCTGCTGCAATGGCGCTTCGGACTGCTCGGCGACGTTTCGTGGCTGATCACCGTCGACGAGAAGTGGCTCGACGGCGCAACGCCTTACCGCGACATCATCGAGATCAACCCGCCCGCGTCGCTGATGCTCTATTGGCCGGCGGTCGCGCTGGCGCGCGTTCTCGGCGTCGCGCCCGAGTTGACGGTCGCCGCCTTCGGCTTCCTGTCGATTGCGGCCGGCCTTGGCCTCGCCGCGGCGATCCTCAGGCGCGCCGGCTTGCTCGACAGCCTTGGCGCGCTCGGCGCGTCGGTCGCGCTCGTCGCCTTCGCCGTGCTGCCGGGCCAGTCGTTCGACGAGCGCGATCATCTGGCGGCGGTCTACGGCCTGCCGTTTCTCGCCGTTTCGGCGGCGCGGGCGGCGCGCGCGCCCGTCGACGTGCGGCTCGCGCTTCTCGCCGGCCTCGGCGCCGGCGTGATGGCGGCGATCAAGCCGCCTTACGCGCTGGTTGCGATCGTTCTGCTGCCCTATCTCGTCCGCCGCGTCGGCGTCGTCCCGCTGTTGAAAGCGATCGAGTATTATGTCGCGGCGGCGTTTGGCCTCGCCTATGTCGCAGCCGTCCCGCGCGCGTTTCCCGATTACGTCGCCAACATCCTGCCGATCGGCCTCGACCTCTACGCGCCGATCCGCGAGCCGCTCGCGTCCTTGCTCGCCGCGCCGGGGCCGCTCTTTGCGTTCGTCCTCGTCGTCTGCGCCTTGAGGCTCGCGCGCGACGATCCGGGCGAGCCGCTGGTCGCAGTTCCCGCGCTCGCCGGCCTCGGCGCGTTTGCCGCGTATCTCGTTCAGGGCAAGGGCTGGCTCTACCAGGCCTATCCCGCGCTCGCCTTCTTCGCTCTCGCCGCCGGCGCGGCGCTGGCGCGCGCCCCCCAGCCCAGGCCGCGCGTCGCGCTCGGCGCGCTGGCGTTCGTCGCCGCGGCCCTGGCTCTGCTTGCGCTCGGCCGCTGGCCGGCGCCGCTCGCCTTTGTCGCCGCCGGCGCCGGCGCGGCGCTCGCCTGGGCCCTCGAAGGGCGGAACGGCGCCGCGCCGATCGCCGAAATGGGCGTCGCGGCCACGCTCGGCGCGGCCTGCGGCCTGTTCGCCATGAACGGGATCGAGACGCCGGCGATCGCCCGTGCGCTCGCTTCGCTCGGACCGCATCCGACGGTGGCGTCGCTCTCCGAAAGCCTCGCGTTCGGCCACCCGATGGCGCGCCGGGTCGGCGGCGTCTGGGCCCAAAGCGTTCCCAGCCTGTGGATTACCGCCGCGGCGCGCCGGCGCATCGACGAAAACCCCGGCGACGCCGCGCTCGCCGAGCGCATGGGCGTCTATATCGACGCCGACCGCGACCGGCTGGTCGCCGACCTCAACCGCAACCGTCCCGACGCGCTGCTGGTCGGCCGGCTCGACACGCGCTTCCATCAGTGGGTTTGGAACAACCCGGAAATCACGGCGGCGCGGGCCGATTATCGCCTCTTCGCGTCCGAGACGGGCTCCGGCTTCCCCGCTGAATTGTGGGCCCGCGCCGACCTGTTCGGGTTGCGTCCCAGGCTCCCCGAGGGGGAGCTTGGCAAGCCGTGACGGCGTCGCCACATAGACGCCGGGCGTAAATCGTATAAATCTTGTCGAACGAGTCGGGATAGACGGTGCGTGCGTCGATGTTCCGCCTGGAGGGCATAGCCAGTGTCGATGCTGACCAACAAGGGCAAATACGGACTGAAGGCGATGATCCATCTTGCCGGCAAGCCGCCCGGCCAACCGTCCCTGGTCGCCGACATCGCCGCCGCCAACAATATTCCCAAGAAGTTCCTCGACGCGATCCTCGGCGAATTGCGCACTGCGCGTCTGGTCCATTCCAAGAAGGGGCGCGGCGGTGGTTACGCTTTGGCCAAGAGCCCGTCGGAGATCATGGTCGGCGACATCGTCCGCGCGCTTGACGGCCCGCTGGCGCCGATCGCCTGCGCCAGCCGCAATTTCTACCGCCGCTGTAACGACTGCTCGAGCGAGAAGACCTGCCACGTCAGGCTGATGATGCTCGAAGTGCGCGCGGCGATCGCCGACGTCCTCGACCATCGCTCGCTGGCGGCGATGCGCGACATGACCGAGACGCACGGCGAACTGACCTACGATATCTGAGCGTCGGCTCAGCGACGATCCGCACATGGACAAGGGGCAGGCTCGGTCCTACCCTCGCGCCAGAAGCGCGAATTCGCCGCCGCGGACCGTGACTTACCGCCGTCCCGCCAGAGCGATCGCGCCGCTGGAGCCGCCATGCAGGCCGTCGCCTCGCTCGGCAAGGTCGTTTCGGTGCGCGGCGCTGTCGTCGACGTCGCTTTTGACGGTCGCTTGCCGCCGGTCGACGCCGCCCTGGTCATCGAAACGCCAGGCCGCGAGCCGTTGACGCTCGAGGTGCATGGCCACCTCGACCCCAACACCGTCCGCGCGATCGCGTTGCAGGCGACGGCGGGATTGAAGCGTGGGACGCCGGTTCGCGCGACCGATGGGCCGTTGACGACGCCGGTGGGCGACGCTGTGCTCGGACGCCTGCTCGACGTGACCGGAACCCCACGCGACCTCGGCCCGCCGCTGCCGGCCGACGTCGAACGGCGGCCGATCCACGGCCGCCCGCCAGCGCTGAAGGATGAGACCTCGGCGACGGCGATCTTCGAGACCGGGATCAAGATCGTCGACCTGCTCGCGCCGCTGGCGCAAGGGGGCAAGGCGGCGATGTTCGGCGGCGCCGGCGTCGGCAAGACCGTGCTGGTGATGGAGCTGATGCGGGCGATGATCGAGAAGTATCGCGGCATCTCGGTTTTCGCCGGGGTCGGCGAACGGTCGCGCGAGGGCCACGAGCTGCTTGCCGACGTCAAGCGTTCCGGCGTGCTTGCGCGCGCGGCGTTGGTGTTCGGCCAGATGAACGAGCCGCCGGGCGCGCGCTGGCGCACGCCGATGACGGCGCTGACGATCGCCGAGTATTTCCGCGACGACAAGCGGCAGAACGTGCTGCTGCTGATCGACAACATCTTTCGCTTCGTTCAGGCGGGCGCCGAAGTCTCGAACCTGCTCGGACGACTGCCGTCGCGGGTCGGCTACCAGCCGACGCTGGCGACCGAAGTCGCGGCGTTGGAGGAACGCATCGCCTCGATCGCCGGGGCGGCGGTGACGGCGATCCAGGCCGTCTATGTCCCGGCCGACGATTTCACCGACCCGGCGGTCACCGCGATCTCGAGCCACATGGACAGCGTCATCATGCTGTCGCGCGGCCTCGCGGCGGAGGGCTTTTATCCCGCCGTCGATCCGCTCGCTTCGTCGTCGGCGATGCTCGATCCGCAGGTCGTCGGCGACGCGCATTACCGCGTCGCCGAGCGCGCGCGCGAAACGCTGGCGCGCTTCAAGGAGCTGCAGGACATCATCGCTTTGCTCGGCGTCGAGGAGCTCGGCGCCGCCGATCGCCTGGTGGTCAAGCGCGCGCGGCGGTTGCAGCGCTTCCTCACCCAGCCCTTCGCCGTCACCGAGGCGTTCACCGGCGCGGCGGGGCGCAGCGTCACGCGCGCGGCAACCATCGCCGGTTGCCAGGCGATCCTCGATGGCGAGGCCGACGATTGGGCGGAAAGCTCACTCTACATGGTCGGTGATATCGACGAGGCGCGCGCCAAGGAGCGCGCGGCCGCGCCGGCGGAGCGAGTCGCATGAGATTACGCATCGTCACGCCGCTCGAGATCGTCGTCGACGAGCACGAGGTGACGTCGCTGCGCGCCGAGGACGCGAGCGGCGGCTTCGGCGTCCTGCCGCGCCACGCCGATTTCCTTACGCGCCTGACGGTGTCGGTCGTCAGCTGGCTCGGCGGCGACGGCGCCGAGCGCCATTGCGCGGTGCGCGGCGGCGTGCTGACGGTCAGCGGCGGGCGGGAGATCGCGATCGCGACGCGCGAAGCGGTCCCCGGCGACGACTTGGCGACGCTCGATCAGACCGTGATCGAGCGCTTTCGCTCCGAGACCGACGAGGAGCGCCGCGCCCACGCCGACAGCGCCCGCCTGCACCTGACCGCGATCCGCCAGATCATGCGCCACCTGCGCCCCGAGGGGCGTGACGGCCCGATGGGGTTTTAATGAGCGCGCCCGGCCCCAATCACGACGAACGCGACCCGCTGGTGGCAAGCGCGCGCCGCAAGGGCGAGCGCCGGCGACGCTGGCAGCGCGAAGGCGAGCCGTCCAGCGCACGCCGCCTCGCCGAGATCGGCGTCCTCGGCTGGGTCATCGTCACGCCCATGTTGATCGGCGTCTTCATTGGCCGCTGGCTTGATCGAACTTTCGCCTCCGGCATCTTCTGGACCGCGCCGCTGCTGATCGTTGGCCTCGCTATCGGCGCGTGGTCGGCGTGGAAATGGATCAACGCCCAATGAGCGCGCGCGCAGAGGCCCTCGAACTCGCAGGCTTCGCTGCCGCCGGCGCGGCGGTCGCCTGGCTCTATCTGCTCGCGCTCGCGGCGGCGGCGCGGCGTCTCGTTGTCGGCGGCGCGCGCGCGGCGGCGGCGCTGACCGCACTGCGCCTCGCGCTGCTGGTCGGCGCGCTGACGGCGGCGAGCCTGCGCGGCGCCGGCCCGCTGCTCGCGCTGGCGCTCGGCGTGCTGATCGCGCGCGTCGCGCTGGTGAAGCGCATCGGAGGCGTCGCGTGATCTCGCCGCTCGTCAGTCCGGTGTTGTTCCACGTCGGCCCGATCCCGATCAGCGAGCCGGTCGTCGTCACCTGGGGCATCATCGCGGCGCTGACGGCGGGCAGCCTGGCGCTGCGCCGCCGCCTCAAGCTCGTCCCGTCGTCGACCCAAGCGGCGTGCGAGCTGGTGGTCGAAGCGGTCGACTCGCAAATCCGCGACACGATGCGCGCCGGCCCCGAGCCCTATCGCGCCTTCATTGGCACGCTGTTCGTCTTCATCTTCGTCGCCAACTGGTCGTCGCTCATCCCCGGCGTGACGCCGCCGACCGCGCGGCTCGAGACCGACGCGGCGCTGGCGCTGCTGGTCTTTCTTGCGGTGATCTGGTTCGGCGTGAAGGCAGGCGGGGTCAGGGGCTATCTCTCGACCTTCGCCACGCCGACCCCGTTGATGATCCCGCTCAATTTCGTCGAGAGCTTGACACGCACCTTCTCGCTGCTGATCCGCCTGTTCGGCAACGTGATGAGCGGCGTGTTCGTCATCGGCCTCATCCTGTCGCTCGCCGGCCTCGTCGCGCCGATCCCGTTGATGGCGCTCGACCTGCTCACGGGCGCGGTGCAGGCCTACATCTTCGCCGTGCTGGCGATGGTGTTCGTCGCCGGCGCGGTCGCCGAAGCCGCTCCTGAGTCACAATCAAACGAAAGGACGCCGCCATGAACTGGATTGCCGCCATCAGCATCGCATCGGCCGTGCTGGCCGTCGCCTTCGGGGCGATCGGCCCGGCGCTCGCCGAAGGCCGCGCGGTCGCCGCGGCGATGGACGCGATCGCGCGCCAGCCCGAGGCGGCCAACACGATCTCGCGCACGCTGTTCGTCGGGCTGGCGATGATCGAGACGATGGCGATCTACTGCCTGGTCATTGCGCTGCTGCTGCTGTTCGCCAATCCGCTGCTGAAATGATCGCATGACCATCGACTGGTGGACGCTCGGCTTCCAGGCCGTCAACGTCGCGATCCTGATCTGGATTCTCGCGCGGTTCTTCTGGCGGCCGCTTTCCGCCATGATCGAGCAGCGGCGCGAAGCGGCGAACCGCATGCTTGCCGAGGCCGAAGCCAAACGCGGCGAAGCCGAGGCGGCGGTCGCCGAGGCGGTCAAGGCGCGCGCCGGTTTCGCCGCCGAGCGCGAGGCGATCCTCGCCGCGGCGGGGGCGACCGCCGAGCAGGAGAGCGCGACGCGGCGCGCCGAGGCGGACCGCCAGGCGGGCGAAATCGAGGCGGCGGCGCGTGCGGCGATGGCGGCCGAACGTCAGGCCGCCGAGCGCGCCTTCGCCGAACGGGCGGCGCGTCTCTCGCTCGAGATCGCCGGGCGGCTCGCCGGCCGGCTCGACGCGGCCGCGGTGCGCGCAGCCTTTCTCGACGGTTTCGTCGCAGCCATTCGCGCCCTGCCGGACGAGAAACGCGGCGACGCCGCTTCTGGCGGAAACCTGGAAGTCGTCAGCGCCGCGCCGCTGCCGCCCGACGAGCAGGCGGCGGCGCAGCGGCGCATCGCCGAGGCGTTCGGCGGCGGCGTCGAAGTCGGCTTTGCCGTCGATCCGGCGCTGGTCGCCGGGCTCGAGTTGCGCGGCGCGCATCTCATCGTCGCCAACAATTGGCGCGCCGACCTCGACCGTTTGAAGACGGAGATCGACGATGTCGGATGACGTCGAACGTCTGGCGGAGGGCTGGCTCGACGGCGCGCGGGCGCGGCTGGATCGCGCCGAGCTCGGCGCGAAGGTCGAGTCGATCGGCAGGGTCGAAGAGGTCGAGGACGGCGTCGCGCTGGTCTCCGGCCTACCCGACGTCGGGCTCGACGAGCTGGTGCGTTTCGACGGCGGACAATTCGGCTTCGCCCAAACGCTTGAGCGCGACCGCGTCGGTTGCGTCTTGCTCGACGAGGCGGAGGCGGTCGAAGCGGGCGACTCCGTGCGTGGAACCGGCGACGTCGTGCGCGTCCCGGTCGGCGAGGCGCTGCTCGGCCGCATCGTCGATCCGCTCGGCCGACCGATCGACGGCGGCGGACCAATCGCCGCGCCGCGGCGCGAGCCAATCGAGCGCGCGGCGCCCGGCATCCTCGAGCGCGAGCTAGTCACCGAGCCGGTGCAGACCGGCGTGCTGGTCGTCGACGCGCTGTTCGCCCTGGGGCGCGGCCAGCGCGAGCTGATCATCGGCGATCGGGCGATCGGCAAGACGACGCTCGCTATCGACGCAATCATCGCCCAACGGACGAGCGACATTGTCAGCGTCTATGTCGCGGTCGGGCAGAAGACGTCGAGCGTGCGGCGCGCGATCGACGCGATTCAGGCGCACGGCGATCCGTCGCGCTGCATCTTCGTCGTCGCCGAGGCGGCGAGCCCGCCCGGATTGCAATGGATCGCGCCCTTCGCCGGTTTCACGATGGCCGAATACTTCCGCGACCGCGGCCGCCACGCGCTGATCGTGGTCGACGACCTGAGCAAGCATGCCGCCACGCACCGCGAGATCGCGCTGCTGACCCGCCAGTCGCCGGGCCGCGAGGCCTATCCTGGCGACGTCTTCTATCTGCACGCGCGGATGCTTGAGCGGGCGGCAAAGTTGTCGGCCGCGCGCGGCGGCGGTTCGCTGACCGCGCTGCCGATCGCCGAGACCGACGCCGGCAACCTGACTGCCTACATCCCCACCAACCTGATCTCGATCGCCGACGGCCAGATCGTGCTCGACGCGCGGTTGTTCAACGAGGGTCGCAAGCCGGCGGTCGACGTCGGCCTCTCGGTCAGCCGAGTCGGCGGCAAGGCCCAGGCGCCGGCGCTGCGAGCGGCGGCGGAGCGGCTGCGGCTCGACTACGCGCAGTTCCTCGAACTCGAGATCTTCACCCGCTTTGGCGGCATGTCCGACGTGCGGGTGCGCGGGCAGTTGACGCGTGGCGCCCGCATCCGCGCCGCGCTCGACCAGCCGCGGCACGCGCCACTGCGGCTCGCCGACGAGACTGCGCTGGTCCTCGCCATTCAGTCGGGCGCGCTCGATCCGCTCACCGTCGAGGCGGTGGCGAAGTTCCGTGACGCCCTGCCGGCGGCGCTCGACCGGCGCGCGCCGCAAATCGTCCACATAGTCGAGACGACCGGCAAACTGTCGGCCGAGGACGCAGCGGACCTGCGCGCGATCCTGCAGAGCGAGTCGCAGGCCTTCGAAGCGAATGGCGCATGACCCGCCGGCTCGCCGACATCACCGCGCGCATCGAGGGCATCGGCCAGCTCGGCACGGTCGTCAATGCGATGCGCGGCATCGCGTCGGCGCGCGCGCAAGCGGCGCGGGGCGCGCTCGTCGCGGTCAATAGCTACGCGGCGACGGTCGGCGAGGCGATCAGCCGCGTGCTCGCCGACGCGCCGCTGCCGCCGCCTTCGCCGCGGCGGCGCTCGGCGCGGCTGGCGTTGGTCCTGTTCGTCGCCGAGCAGGGCTTCGCCGGCGCTTTCAGCGAGCGCGCTTTCGAGACGGCGAATAGCGATCTCGCCAATTCGCTGGTCTTTCTCGTCGGCGCGCGCGGCGCGGCGATGGCCGCCGAACGGCGCATCATCCCGCACTGGCAGACCGCCATGCCGGCTCAACCGCAGGGCGTGGCGCGGCTCGCCGACCGTCTGTTGGCCGCCATTGAGACGTCGGTCGCCGCCGGCGAGGTCGACCGAGTCGTCGTCATCTTTTCGGTCTGGCGGCCGGGCGAGGGCGTTCAGGTGGTCCGCCGGCGCCTGTTTCCGTTCGACCTGCGGGCGTTTGCGCCGTCGACCCGCGCCGCCGCGCCGCTGATGAACCTGCCGCCCGAGGCGCTCATTCGCGACCTCGCCTTCGATTTCCTCCATGCGCAGCTGTGCGACGCCGTGCTCAACGCCTTCGCCGCCGAGAACGAGGCGCGAGTCGAGACGATGGCGGCGGCGCGGCGCGAGATCGACCGCCAGCTCGACGAGCTGAGGGCGACGCAGCGCTTGGTGCGGCAGGACGAGATCACCGCCGAGATCGTCGAACTCGCCACCGGCGAGACGGCGAGCCGGGCGAAGCGGCGGTGACGCGAACGCCGTCTCGCCACGCGTAGAAGGGGGCTACGCGGCTGCGCCCCACCGCTCGTGTCATCCCCGCGCAAGCGGGGATCCAGTCTTTCCGCCGATGCGCTCTCGACAACGGCTGGACCCCCGCTTTCGCGGGGGCGACATCCAGAAGCGTCGAGATTGTTCGCATTCTCCCCGCGAGCGGGGAGATGGGATTCTTCAAAGTCCCTTCAGCGCCGCCAGGAAGTCGTCGTTCGACTTGTCGGTCGCCGCCTTGCTGGCGGCGGTGTCGACGACGGTGAGGAAGTGGCGCTCGCCTTCCGCCGTCGTCGCGAAACCGTAGACGATCGTCTCGAACGCTTGCTTCGGCTGGTCGGGGTTCTGATAGAGGAACAGCTTGAACGGCGCGGCGCCGTTGGCGCGCGGCGCGGTCCCAGCCGGCGTGATCGAGACCTTCGGCTCCTGCTTGCGCCATTGCGCCTGGTTGACGGCGATGATTGCCTCGAGCGTGTCGGTCCCCGGCTCGAGCGACGTCTGGACGTAGATCATCGGGTCGTTGAAATCGAGGTCGTCCTTGTCCGGCGCCAGGATGGTCACGTGGTTGTGCTCGCCGGCGTCCTTGTCCTCGACCCAACCTTTGGGCGGCGTCGCCGTCGACTGATACCAGGCGCAGAGCTTCTGGCCCGGACACATGGACATCATCTTCTTGACCTCGGCCGAGGCGCCGCCAGCCGTCGCGAACGAAGCGAGGACGGCAGCGACGAGAGATGCGGCGCCAAGCCGACGCGCGGCCGAATGCGACATGTGCTAGACACGCCAATCTGCGCCGGCGGACGGCCGACGCTCGCTGATTACGGTCCGACGCCTCTCCCCGCGAAGCCGCCGCCCGACGGCCCGCCGAGGCGGAGGTGGGCTTGACTTCATTGGGAAGCCGGGCGAGCATTTTGACCGTTTGGTCAAGAATTGTCGCAACCAGCGCGCTCGCTGGCGCGTGGAGGGCCGGAATGGGAATTGTTTCCGAACCGCGGGGGATCGCCGAGGTCAAGCCTGGCCGCCTCGACCGCGCCAAGCTCAGCGACAACTTCAGCGATCTGCACCCGCCGCTCGACGCCCATGAAGCGAAGGTCGAGTCCGACCGCTGCTACTTCTGCTACGACGCGCCCTGCCAGCAAGCGTGCCCGACTTCGATCGACATTCCTCTCTTCATTCGCCAGGTCGCGGGGGGCAACCCGCTCGGCGCCGCCGAAACGATTCTCAACGCCAACATCATGGGCGGCATGTGCGCGCGGGTCTGCCCGACCGAGACTTTGTGCGAGGAAGCCTGCGTGAGCGAGGCGGCCGAGGGCAAGCCGGTGCGCATCGGCCTGCTGCAGCGCCACGCCGTCGACGCGCAGATGGCGACCGGCAAGACGCCGTTC